>CANMNA010000052.1 GCA_947499075.1 Myxococcales bacterium | reverse complement strand
GCGATCCCCCACTTTGAGCGCATCTCTGCGTCACTGCGTCGCTTCTCTCGCTGCGGCGTACCTGAGTACGCCTCGCTCTTTCAGCTCCTTGTTCCTTGATCTGCATCTCAAATCGGGGGCCGCGGGAGATTTCTGTGGGGAATTTAGGGCAAGCTCGCGGCTTGACAGCCGACTCGCCGCTCCTTGCAGCACCAAAGTGATCGAGTTGTTCCTTGACTGTTCCTTAGCGCCCGAGCACGACGATCAGCCAGACATCGTACAGCGTGTGCGTCCAAGCCGCGACCGCAAAGCCGCGCAGCAGAAACAGCGACGCGAAAAGCAGGCCGGCGACCGTGCGGAACACAAACGCCGTCAGCGTGAACGGCTCGACAATGTGGTGGACTGCCGAAAACAGCAGCGAACTGACCAACATCACAGCCAGCAGCCGCAGGGAAGGCGCGCGCCATCCGCGACCCAGCCACAACCGGGCCACGCCCGCGATACCGCCCAGCCGGAACACCAGCTCTTCGTGCAAGCCCGCGCCGGCGCTCATGACCACGCCCGTCAGCGGATCCGCACTGGAGGTCACCGACAGGGGCCGGATAAAACCGACGATGTGCGTCAAGTCCGCCGTAATCGAGGACGCCAGCGAGCCAACCAGCACTGCGTACACCGCCGACTCGGCCATCACCGCATAGAACCAACGCGGCGAGAACGCGCTGGTCTTGCGCAAGTGGCTAATCAGCCAAATATTGCCGACTATCAACGTTGCATAGAAACCGAGATAGCCCGCCCAGCGCATCGGCCCCAGCAGAGACAGCGCGGCAAAAAGCAGCTGCGAGATCACATCGGCCCCGTTGGCCGCGCCGGGCAGCACCACAACGCCCAAGCCGTACAGCACAAGCAACGGCAGCGCCAACGCCATGGCGTGCAGCGGCTCGCCTGTCTGCTGCAAGTAACTGCGCACTGGGCCTAGCGCAGACTTGGCAGGAGCGGTCATCGCCACGGGGTGCTCCTACAGCGCAATCGCGCGATCAGGCTGCAATGCCCGGTCGAGCAAGTCGGTGTGTTCCAGCTCAAACTGATCGGCGTGCGACGCGTAGCGGTGGGAGACCACGCTGACCAGCCGATCTGCACCCACAGTAATGACGTTGAACCGTGCGTATTCCTTGTCCTGACGGTGCCAGGTCGAGGAACCGCAGCCCAGCACTGGAATCGGCGCCGCGGTCAGCCGAGCGAGGTGCCCCTGATGCGGATTGTGGGTGTGACCATGCAGCACCAACGTCGCCCCGATCCGCCGAATTGTTGCGGCAACAGCCTTGCGATCAAGCAACTGCGACATGTAATCGCCTTTGGCATGCCGACGGTGCAGGTTGTGGTGAACCAACACCACCCGCACAGTCACTTCCGCAGGCTCTGCCGCAACCAGTGCCTCAAGCCGCTGCAATTGTGCATCGCCCACCTGACCTTGGGCGATCAGCGGCAGTGTCGGCACAGCGCTCGACAGCCCATAGACCCGGATGTGCGGCGCTGGCACCCGAACCAGCGGAAAATGATCGCGTCGGCCCGGCACTGTCTGCAGTTGGACATTTCTATTATCAGACAAGTAGGTACTAAACCACTGCTCAAAACGTCCAGATTTTAGTGAACCCTTGGTATACAAATCATGATTGCCTGGAATTAGTGTGACACGATGCGGCGGACCAATACGTGCAATCACTTGCTTTGCCCTTGCAAATTCGCTATCTAACGCCAAATTAGTCAAGTCTCCGGTGATAAATACGTGGTCAATATCTGTTTTAGCCAAGCGATCTGCGAGTTTTTCTGCCAGCGCCACGGGATGAGCGTTGCGACGTGCACCCAGCAGGTTGGCCACGCCGGTGACACGCTTGTTCAGGTACTGCCGCCACGTCGTGCCCGCAAGATCGAGCACGTGCAGGTCGCTGATGTGAGCTATCCGCAAGGGTTGCAACAACATGGACCTCTACACCGCCAACGGCTCGCCGCGGCGTATGCGCTCTAGCGAGCGGTTGAGCTTGCCCAGCGCAACTTCCAGCGCCGGCAGGGGCACCGCGGTATAGCAGACCCGTACCCAACTGCCGAAGTGCTGACCAAAAGCGTCGCCTGGGCTGACACACACGCCCTCACGCAGCAATTCTGACAAGTAGGCGTACACGTCGCGGCCCCGCAACTCTTCGGCCAAGTCCACGAAAACGTAGCCACCACCTTGGCTGAGCGCAAATTTGGCTTGCAGCGAACGGTGGGTCAGATCCGCCGCCTGCCGATACAGTCCGCGTGTCTCGGCTACCCAAGCATCACCGTGGACAACCGCTTGCATGGCCGACAGTTGGCAGACCAGCGGCACATTGTAGATCTGGTGCGTCGTCGCGCGGCGGGCAGCATCGAGCCAGCTTGGATCGCCGACCAGAAAGCCCAGCCGTATTCCTGCCAACGCATAACTCTTGGAGCACGTAAAAACCGACGCCGTGCGCTGGGCCATCCCAGGCAGAGAGGCAAGCAAGGGGTGGGGTTGGTCATCAAAGCAGAAGTCGTAGTACGCCTCGTCGGCGAGCGCCCACAGGTCGTGGCGCTGACAAAACGTAGCGACCTCGAGCATTTGCGCGGCACTGAGCACCGTACCACACGGATTGTTGGGACTGGTGACATACAGGGCCGCAGTCCGCTCGGTCACGTAGGGAGCCAAGATCGTGTCGACAGATTCGCCCTGGCGCATCCGGTGGTAGAACGGCACCTCGATGGGCACCGCGCCCACCGAATGCACGATGCCGCGGACTAGCGGCCAGAACGGCGCAAGAATCAGGACCTCGTCGCCAGGCGCGAGCAGCGTGTGCCACACCGCCGCGATCGCGCCTGTCCCGCCTGAAGTCACGTGGACGTGCTCCAGACCGAGGCCAGGCAGACCGCAGCGCCCCATGCGCTCCGCGACTGCTTGCCGCAACCCTTCATGGCCATTTGGATTTGCGTACGCGTAGCCATTGGCAGGCAACAGCGCGACCGCGTGCTCCAGCCGCGCCTGCTCCGGCGGAGGTCGGTAGGTGTCACCCAAGTGCAGCGGCGCTGGCGGTGAGGGCAGCGTCTTGAACTGGGCAACCAAACTGGCAAACACACTAGGTCGCAGGCGTTGGACGAACGGCGAGAGCGCAAGCGAACGGGGCATGGCACCTTGGGGGAGCAGGCGAGCGACGCAAGCCTGCGAAATAGGAAGAGTCAGCTAGGTCGGCAGCCGCGGGCTGCACCGAGCAGACCTTGACAATTGCCCGATTTTGGCACTAGCTTGCGCATCCCGCAACGCACCGCGTGCGCTTCGGGCCACCATCCCGCACGTCCGCTTCCGGAGAATCCCATGACCCGCCGAAACAAGAAGAGCCGCGACGAGCAGCAAAAAATCATCGACACCCCAGATATCATTGAAGAAGAGTTGTGGTCGCTGTCGGCTTGGATGGAGAAGCACTGGAAGACCGTAGCGATCACCATCGGTGGCGTGTCGGTGGTGTGGGGCGGGCTGGGCATCTACCAGATTATCGCAGCGTCCTCTGACCAGGGCCGAGCCGAGACTTCTGCCGCGGTGTTTGAGAAGGCAGGCACGCCCGTGGTTGCCCCAGCAGACGATCCAGAGAAGCCTGAGAACAAGCGCGAAATCGCGACATTTGACACGGACAAGGCCCGGGCTGAGGCGATGCTCGCGGCGTCCAAGGGCGACGATCCTGCAGCGGCGGCCGTGGTCGGCGTCCTGACTGGTGCCGCCAAGGCCACGCTCGGTGACCGGGACGCCCAGATCAAGAGCCTCGATGCTGCGCTGGCCACCGCCAAAGGCAGTGCGCTTGAGCTGCCGTTGCGTGAACAGCGCGCGTCGGCGCTGCAAGCCTTGGGCAAGAATCAGGAAGCCGCCGCCGAGTGGGCAGAAGTCGCCAAATTGGCAACCACCGATTTTGCCAAGACGCTGGCGAAGGTGCGCACCGGCGACCTGTACAACGGCAATGTGGGCAGCAAGTTGGCCGACAATGCCAAGGCCAAGGCCGCCTACGAAGAGGCGGTCAAGACCGCCCGGGCCGGGGACAAGGACCCGCCCGCTGGACCGCTGGCTTTCTTGCTGGCCGATGCGCGCGGCAAGCTCGCCAAGCTATAAGACTTTGAACAAGAAGTTGAAAGTGCATGTCGCTGGACCCTGGGTTGCGGCAATTGCCGCGGTCGCGTGCGCAGTGGCACCGGGCGATGCCTACTCCGACGTGCTCGATGTGCGGTGGCGCACCCAACTGAGCCACGAACCGACAACGCTCAAGCCGCGCGAACCTGCTGAGCCCCTGCTGACTGCCGATGGCAAGGTAGCGTACATCGGCACCAGCACAGGCCTGGCGGCGATCGCGGTGGCCACCGGCGCGGTACTGTGGTCGCACAAGACCCGCGAGGCGATTGTCGGTCGACCTGTGCTTGCGGATCTGCCAACCGAAGGAACCGCGGCGAGTTGGGGTCCTACGCTGTACGCGGCGACACTGGGTGGCGCGCTTTTGGCTGTCCATCCCACCACTGGGGTGCTGCGGATCGAGAATTCGCCCAATCTGGATGTCTTGGTCCACTCGCCGCTGGCTGCCGACAGCCGCTACGTGTTTGCTTTTGCGGACCCGAGCGTGCTGCTGGCGATCGACCGCGGCAGCGGCAAGCCGGTGTGGCGCTGGTCAGCGGCGGTCGATCGCGACTATGTCATCGAAGGCAACGCTGGACCTCTGGTGTATGGCCACAACCTGTACTTCGGCACGCCGACGGGCAAACTCATCGCGCTCTCTGTACGCGATGGCGGGCTGGCGTGGGACACCTCCCTCGAGCTGCCTGCCCGCAGCCCCTATGGCGACGTCGACAGCACGCCGCTGATGATCGCCAGTCGCCAAGGCCCGTTGTTGGTCGCGACATCGCACAGCGGTGGGATGTGCGCGGTAGCACCTGCCGACGGGCGAATCGTGTGGCGGTACACAGCAGACGGCCTTGGCCAACCGGTCGCAACGTCGATGGGCATTGCCGCGGTCTCATCGCTTGGCGAGTTGCACTTGGTCGGACTGGACGGCCAACGCCGCTTGGCGCGCAAGCTCATTGGACCCATGGCAGGCGCCTTGGCGGTTTGCGCGGGCGGCCTGCTGTTGGCACCCCACGAGACTGGCATGGACCTGATTCGCATGACAGACCTGCGCACAGTGTCGCGGCTTGCCACTGAACACGGCTTTGGCGCAGCACCGGCTTGCAGCGGGGAAAATGTCGTCGCACTGACCAATAGTGGCGCAGTCGTCGGCATGATCGTGCACGCAGAGGCGGGCGCGTTGGCTGATCCGCGTTAAGGAGCGGTCGATGATCAAGGCAATCATTGCGCAAAGGTCCCCGTTGCCCCTGCCGACAATGGCGTTGTGGTGGGCGCTGACAGCGGGCGTCCTCAGCCTCGCTTCGTGCAGCAACAGCCCAGCACCTGGGGCAAACGGTAGCACCGCCCTCGCAGCCGATTTGGGTCCCAATCCAGCCAAAGCCGATGGCGCAGGCAGTCAAGATGCGGCTGGGCCGGTCGCCGGCGATGCCAATGCGGTGTCAGACATCGCGGCAACGCAGTGCGTGGCAACCGGCAAGGGCGAGTGCGACGGCTCTAGCGAGTGCGCCACCGGCCAGTACTGCGATCCTTGCCTGCGCAAATGTGCGGATGGCCGCGAAGTCTGCGAGCCGTGCACGGCAGACATCCAGTGCAAGACTGCCGTCATCGATGGCAAGCCGGCCTCGGTGTGCCTGGGTTACGCAACCGGCGGCAATTACTGCGGCAGGGCTTGCCTCTCGGTGGCCGGTTGCCCCGCCGGCTATACCTGCGAGAGCTTGCCTGGCGTCACCGCCATGCAGTGCGTGCCCAAGACCAAGAGCTGCGCGCCGGGCAGTGGTGCGTGCAAAAACGATGCAGATTGCCCATTTACCACGGTGTGCAACCCCGAGTACGGCGTGTGCACCAAGGGATGTACCTCAGACGCCGCCTGCGCGACCGGCAAAGTCTGTTCGCTGGGCCATTGCACCGAGCCCTGCGCGAGCGATGGCGACTGCGCCAAAATTGCCAGCGAAGCCAAGTGCGTTGAGAAGAAATGCAAAATTCCGGGCGGTTGCCTAGGCTCCGAGGAATGTCTCGACAAGGAGACCCACTGCGACGCCAAAACGCACAAGTGCGCGTCAGGCTGCATTACGGATGGCGACTGCAAAGACGTCGGCATGAAGTGCGAGGGCAGCAAGTGCAGCGCCAAGGGGTGCAGCATGAACTGGGAGTGCCCATTTGCGCATGTGTGCGAAACCGCGAGCGGCCAGTGCAAAAAGGCGGAAGGGCTGTTCTGCGCCAAGTGCGACGCGCAGGACAAAGACGCCAAAGCCTGTGGTGGCAAGCCCAACGCGTGCTTCCAGTTCAAGGACGCTCAGGACCAAGACAAAGGCGCTTTTTGTGGCATTACCTGTGGCAGTGCCCCGTCCGGGCCGTGCCCGCAAGGATGGGCCTGTCAGGAAATCAAAGACGACAAAGGTCAATCGCAGGGCAAATACTGCCTACGCCCGTGCTACAACACGCCGGTCGCACCAGGAGGCGGGACCAATCCATGACGCCACTGGCCACAGCGTGACAAAGTTGTGACGCAGCCAACCATCCGCCAAGTATCGTTCGCAAGAGCCGCGGCAATCGCATTTTTGCCAAGCGCCGCCCGAACAAACGCGAGTCTGAAGTGTCTAATTTGCCCAGTGTTTCCAGTTCGTTGACGCCCCGCCAACGCTTTGTCCGCACCGTCGCTGGTCTGCCGGTCGACCGGCCGCCGGTGTGGATGATGCGGCAAGCTGGCCGATACATGCCCGAGTACCGAGCCGTCCGGGAAAAACACAGTTTTCTCGAGATGGTCCACACCCCGGAACTTGCGGCTGAGGTCACCCTGCAGCCAGTCCAGCGCCTAGGCGTCGATGCGGCGATCCTGTTCAGCGACATTTTGACGATTCCCGAGGCGATGGGGATGCGTGTTGCCTTTCCGGAGGGCGGGCCTCAACTTTCGCCTGTTGTACAAACCGCTGCCGACGTCGCCGCGCTTGCGCCGGCTGAAGAAGCGCATCGCCTCGACTACGTGGCGCAAGCGGTGCGCCTGACGCGCCAGAAGCTGGGGGAAGACCACGCACTGATAGGCTTTTCTGGCGCCCCATTTACCCTGGCGTGCTACATGGTCGAGGGCAAAGGCACCAAGTCCTATGATGGCATTAAGGGCATGATGTACATGCAACCAGCGGTGTTTCAGCAACTGATGGACAAGCTGGCCGACTGGGTCATCGCCTACTTGGGGTCCCAACTGGATGCGGGCGCCGATGCCGTGCAGTTGTTTGACAGCTGGGCCGGCGAGCTGCGCGTGGAGGACTACCGGGACCACGTGCTGCCGAGCACCGTGCGCATTGCCGAGGCCATCGCGGCCCGCGGCGGTGACCTGCTGCTGTTTGCACGCAATCCTGGCCACTTGCTCGACCTCACCCTGTCGGTGCCGGCGCGGGTGATTGGCCTAGATCAGCGCTGTGACCTCCGCGACGCCGCCCAGAAAGCAAAGGCGCTCGGTCGCGGCGTGCAGGGCAACCTGGATCCGATCGAATTGTTTGCCCCGCCAGCGGTCATCCGCCAGCGGGTAAAGGACATGGCGGCCGCAACACAAGGTTGTGCTTGGATTGCCAATTTAGGCCACGGCATCGTGCCTGCTACGCCGATGGCCGGCGTGCAGGCGTTTGTGGCCGCCGTTCAAGCGTTGGCCCACGAGGCGCCGTGACTGCAACGGCGTACGAGTGCGACGTTGCCGTCATTGGCGGCGGCATTGCCGGTCTGGCCGCAGCGTGGCGCGCCCACACGGCTGGGTTGCGCGTCTGCTTGCTGGAAGCCAGCCGCGCTGTCGGCGGCAAGATGCGCAGTGAGCGTCGCGACGGCTACCTCATTGAGTTCGGCCCGAACAGTTTTATGGCTTCCGCTACTGCGCTGTGGGAGCTCATCGACGGAGTTGGCCTCGCCGACCAAGTCCTCGCGGCCACCAAGCCAGCCGATCGCTACGTCTACCGAGATCGAAAGGCCCGCAAGCTGCCCAGCGATCTGGCGTCGCTGGTGACGGGCGACTACCTGTCGGTTGCCGGAAAGCTCCGCCTTTTCTCAGAATTTGCGGTGCTCGGCAATGCGGGCGCCGAAGACAGCGTGTGGGACTTTGCCGAACGCCGCATCGGCGTCGAGGCAGCGCGGTACTTGATTGCGCCGTTCGTGTCCGGCGTCTACGCAGGCGACCCCCAGCAATTGGGGGCACGCGATGCCTTCCCCCAAATGTGGCAGTGGGAACATGACTCGGGCAGCCTGATGATCGGCGCCTTGCTCGCCCACGCCGATGCCGACCAGCCGGGCGACCCTGCGGCAGCGCGAGCGGCTGGCATGTACAGCTTGCGCGATGGCCTGGGTAGCTTGCCTAAGGCACTCGCCAGTGCCCTGCCTGCGGACGCGCTTCGGCTACAGGCACCGGTGACCGCCGTCCAGCGGCAGGGCCAACTGTGGCGGGTCCAGCCTCATCCCACCCTGGCCCAGCTCCAGCAGCCGGTGCTGGCTCGCCAGGTCATCATCGCAACGCCCGCGCACACCGCTGCCGAGCTTCTGCAGCCGCTCGCGCCGAACGTGGCCGCGCAGCTTGGAAGCGTCGTTCAGGTGCGGGTGGCAGTGGTCCACATTGGCGGCCCCGATCCGGCACCTGCGGCGCCACGGGGCTTTGGCGTGCTGATTCCGCGGGGTGAAGGGCTGCGAACGCTCGGTGTGCTTTTGCCGTCCAGCATGTTCCCGGGCCGCGCACCTGCGGGCCATTGGCTACATTCGGCATTTTTGGGCGGGGCCAACGACCCTGAAGCCGTCGACTTGCCGGACGATGCCCTTATCTCGCTGGCGCTGCGGGCGCAAGCTGACGCCTTCGCATTGAGTGGCGATCGCACGCTGCAGCAAACTTTTGCCGCCGTTGTGCGCTGGCGCGAGGCGATACCGCAGTACCGGGTCGGCCATCGCGCCCAAATGGCCGCAGTCAGTGGCGAACTGCAGGTTCATTGCCCCGGCTTGACGCTGGCCGGCAGCTACCTCACCGGCATCAGCATGGCCGATGCTGCGGCCGGCGGCTTGCGAGCCGGCGATCGCGCCGTGGCCGCTTTGCGCCCGAGCCCAGAGTCCGCATGACGCCCGACGCCGTGCCCACAATGCCACTGCTCGAAGTGGCCACTCCGGCGATGGCTGCCGCGCACAACGTGGAGCGCCGACTCAATGGGCAGACGCTGCCGCTGGCGGTTGTCGGCTGCGACTTTCGGGTCGGATCGGCCCAGTGGCGCAACTTGCTGCTGCTCACAGAGACAGAACGACTGGAGTTAACGGCAGCCCTGCGCGTGGCCTGTGGCGCCACGGGCCTTGTCGTACTCGAGACGTGTAACCGCGTAGAGTGGTTGGTTTCGTCGCTAATTCCGCTGTGGGCGGGCGAGGTCTTGCGCGCCCAGATGATCGACCGGTGGCTGCGCGTGCGCGGTGGCCGCTTTGCGCCCGACGAGCACACGCCCAATCCCTACGTCTACACCGGTCGGTCGGCGGTGCGTCATCTGTTGCGGGTTGCGGTCGGCTTGGAATCCTTTGTCGCCGGAGAGCGAGAAATTGCCGGCCAACTGTACCGTGCCTTGGCGAGCGCGCGGCAGGTCGGGCACGGCTCGGTGTTTCACAATGCGTTGCAGACGGCACTTGGGCGAACTGTCAAGAAAGTCGAGCGCTTGACGACTTGGCGCCACCACGGCCGAGGCGTGCACAGTGTCGTGCTTGAAGCGGTGACCAAGCACTTGCAGACGCGCGGCTTGACGCACAACCGCCCAGTGGCCATCGTTGTCGGCATGGGCGAAATTGGCCGGAAAGCCGCGGACTTGCTGGCCTCCCAAGCCCGCTGCAAGGTCACCCGGGTCAACCGAACTGTGCCAGCCGAGCGGCAAATGGAGTGGCGGCAGCTCAGCGAGCTGCCAACTTTGGTCAAGACCGCCGACGTCGTCGTCGTAGCAACCGGCGCCCGTGACCCGATTGCAGACATGCGCAGTCTATTCGATGACCGCGTCGCCGACCAGCCTTTGCTGGTTGTCGATCTGGGCGCGCCCGCCCAAGTCTTTGGGCAGCCTCCGCCGCAAGTGTTGTTGATGACCCTAGACGACCTGCTTGGCTCACCGATGGACGCGCCCGCCGAGGAAGAGACCGCGCATGTGGTTGAACTGGTGGAAGAAGGCTTGCGCGAGTTTGTCTTGGAATGCAGAAAGCGCAGCTTGGCTGGCCTGCTGCGCGCCGTCCACGACCGCTATGACGCCGTTGCGTATACAGATCTACCGGCGCTGTTGGCCAACGAGTTGCCGGATCAGGCCCCAGAGGATCGGGCACGCATCGAGGCTCTGGTGCGCAATTTGCTGCGCAACTTCACACGCGACGTCGTCCAACACATTGAGACTACAGCCGAAGACCGCGGACATCCCCGTGGCAAGCTCGATCTCAGTGGCCAGGGCATTTGAGCCGATCCTTCTCTTTGGTCACAATGCCGCGCGTGTCGACACGCCAGCGCCCCACCAACTGACGCCATTGGGGACCAGCAGTCCGGGCACGGTGGACGCCTTGCCCGTCGCAATGTCGAGGGCGTAGACCTTGCCACTCGAAGCGAAGCCGTAGAGAACTCCCGCCGACCACGCGACACCCCACAGGTCGCTGACGCCCGTGTCGCCCACGGTCTTGAGGACCGCGCCGGTTGCCGGGTCAACCTGCACCAACTTGTCGCTAAACGCCAAGACGCCTGCCTTGACCGTGGCATAGGTGCCCACTTTGGCAACGGAAAATGCATCACCTGAAGACGTAAAGCCGCCATAGGCTCCCAACTTGGTGACCTTGGCGGTGTTGCCATTGACCTCTATCAGGTTCCATTCGCCGGAATTGGCCACGCCAATCAGCGCCGGCTTGCCAGGCAACACCACGTCTTTGGGCACAAAGGTCAAGCCGTTGAAGCTCTGCGGCAGCGACGCCAGCCAGGTGCACTTGGCGATGGCCTTGTCGCACGCGAACACGTCGTTAAATGTGACGGCGAAGAGGTTGCCGTCGTCATCCAATGCAATATCGGTCACTTGTCCGGCATTCTTGGTGAAGGCGAAGTTGCCGACCAGCGCAAAGGCGTTTTTCTCCAGCTTGTACAATTGACTGGAAGTGTGCGCGAACACGACCTCGAGGCCCTTGCTAGGTGGCGCCGCAGTATCCGCAGCCACCTCAGCACCGGCGTCCGGTGGATCGAGCAGGTCGAAGTCAACGTCAGGACCGTCAGCGGCTGCGTCTTTGGGGCCATCGGCATCGGCACCAGTTGCGTCCGCGACACCAGCATCGCCGGTGGCATCGCCAATAGCCGCATCCGGCGCGACATCCGGTGCCGGCGTTGTGTCACCCGTGATCGCGTCCGACCGTGGGCCGCCCACGGTCTCAGATTGGCCAGTTGCGTCGGTTGCAGCCACATCGAAGCCAGCGGACGCCGTGCCGTCACCGGAGCCTGTGGCGCCGGCTGGGAAACTGCCAGATGTGGAACAACCACCGCAAACCGCGACAACAGCGCTGCCGAAAAGCACGCCATGCGCCACCCG
This sequence comes from Myxococcales bacterium, assembly GCA_947499075.1. Lineage (GTDB taxonomy): Bacteria > Myxococcota_A > UBA9042 > UBA9042 > UBA9042 > SXRM01. Next base: position 6,131 of record CANMNA010000052.1, on the reverse strand, counting down.
CGCACACAATTTGGTCCAGTCGCGCATGTTTTTCCTTGTAGCGTGCTTTGAACCTCAGCCCGACGCGAGCCACATCCGCAGCGGATCGAAGTAGAAATCTTGCCAGCCCTGTCGGAAGCGATCACCCTGTCCATCTGGCAGATTGCTATGCAAAATAGTAACTTTCGCGCCACGTGCGGCGTTGGCAAATTGGAGGACCAGCTGCGAGTCCGCATCTTCAGCCGCAAAGTCGCTCGTGCGCCAAGCCTGAACAATTTCCACGCCTGACTGCAACGCGAGGTAGCGTCCGGTGATGTAGCCATCCCATGCAGAGAAGGCGCCACCGACAACCGGATCGCTCTCTGCCTGACCCTGGGTAAAGGCGGTGTGGCTGTCAGCGTTGAGCCAAGCCGCATACAAATCGCGTGGCGTCGCCTCAAATTCTGCTGACACTTCAAAACTATCCACAGCTTCTTCTCGATACGCCGCAGGCGCGGCCAGATGCTACACAGGTATGCGTGTCACGTTGGCTGGGTGGGTCGCAAGCGCGCGCCTGCGCCGACTCGCCGGTCCTTGGTTGCGCTGCGGTTTGATCCCATCTCAAGGCGTCTCTGGGTTGCGCGGCTGAGCTGGGCCACGACCCGACGCAGCCGACGCGTCGTTGACTTTGAGGGGGTCCAACCCAGCGTAGTAGGCGCGCGTCGGCCGGTTAAACAGCGCCTTGGTGGTCAGCACCAGCAGGCCAAATGCGATGAACAGGCCACGCACTGCGTTCTTGGTCAGATTGAAGAGTGGCTCCTCTTTCTCCAAGTCATTCATGATTTTCCAGCGCCTGGCAAACCCATCGACCACCGCAAACTCGCGCTTGGTCGCGGTCTTGAGCTCCTGGTCTGGCATGCGGTCGACATCGCGCAGCTTCTTTTCGAGATCCCGCTTGCGCGGCTCGTAGCGGTCACTGATCTTGCTGAGCTCGTCATAGTGCCGCTTGGCCGAAGCGTCTTCCGCCTTGCGATTTGCCTCGGTGCGCCGGTCAACTTCGGCCTGACGTCCCGCTTTGGCCTCGCCGAGTTGTCGCTCCAAGGCCGCTTTCTCATCATTGAGGCGGAACCACTTGGGGCCACGGCCTTTGCGGCCTGATCGCCAGCCCTTCTCCTCTTGGGTCAACTCGGCAATAACCAGACCGTACTGCTTGTCCAGCTCCCCCAACCGGGTGTCGTGCTGCGGCACTTCCAACGCCTCTAGCTTGACCGGCGGCGTCTCCTCTTTCAGGCGGGTGCGCGACTTGCCCTCTTCGGCAGCGACATCTTCGACATCTTTGTGGATATCGCCGCGCAGTTGCTGTCGCGCCGCCTCGCGCACCCCCTGCAGCTCGCCATTGAGGCGCCCTTGGATGACGTCGTGAAACACCAGCATTTCCACCGGAATCGAGGTAATTGCCGCGAACAGGACCACGACAGCTACCCGCATCAAAATCGCAGGGTTGAGAAACAGCGGCACTTTGGTGGCGTAGACATCTGCGGTCAGCACGAAGCGCTCAAAAATGATGATGACCAGAGAAATCAAGAACGCGAACAGCACCGCCAGCACCCAGCCGATCGGACCCATGGCATTGACGAACACCCAACGAAAACCAAGGGTCCATGCCAACATGTCCATGCAGAACTGTACCGACATCAGCAGGACACCGAATCCGGCTTGCGCTTGCACGGTGCGCGGCATCGGGCCGTGTTCGTCCAGCACCAAGAGCTTGATCAGCGGGTGCAGCCAGGTCGGCGCGTACAGGTCCATGAACGGCGCGACCTGCTGGTGACGGTGGGCCACGCGAGGCCGGTCGCCGACCCTGACCTCTGGACCGATCGCGGCGCTTGCCAACCCGTCGGGCATGTCATTGGCGGCGACATCGGCCGCGTGTCTTGGCTCTACATCGCCCAAAAAGTCGGGCGGAGGCAGGTAGTCGGCATCGTCATGCGCGTGGAGCACTTCGAGGTTGCGCCCGGGATCGAGTTCACGCGGCTTAATAGAGGATAACGCCATGATGTCTTAGACTTTGCCCGTGAGTTGACTCGCCAGATGCGGCGGCGGCCCATGAGCATAAGGCCGATTTGGACCGCTGTCCAGCCAATTCCAGACCAATTTCAGTGCAACATCGTCCAACCTATTACCCGGCGTTGCACCGCGACACGGTTGCCGCCAAACTGCAACCAGACCTGCAGCCGACAGTGGCGAGAGGGCACAGCCTGATGAAGCGATGGACAACGACGCTGGTGGCGGGAGCGACAACTATCTGCGCGGCACAGCTGACACAAGCGGCCGAAATCGCTAAGGTTGCCCGCTCATATGCCAGCGGCAAACCGGCGGTTGTGCAGATTTGGGACGGTCCCCGGCACATCCGTGACGATCACTTTGACCCCGATGGCACACCAACGCTTGAAGCCCGCTACAGCGCGGAAGGCAAGCGCATCGACTGGTTCCAAAAGCGCCGGGACGGTTCGATCCAAGCCCAGTGGGCAACCGAAGAAGGGCGGCGCAGCGGCGAGGAACTCGTCTTGGACGAAGCAGGCCGTCGGGTGCGGGTCACCCTTTGGCGGCAGGGCAAGCGCCATGGTCGGCAGCAAGATTTCGATGCCGCTGGCAATGTAATTAGTGAAATTGCCTATTCTGAAGATACGCCTATTGGACCACAGATGACTTTTTACCCGACGGGAGAACGCAGAAGTGTCTGCGCGCTACAAGATAATCGGCGGCAAGGTGTGGAAGTCGTCTACGCCAAAGAGGGCCCGAAGATCGCCGAGATGCCGTACAGGTTCGGCGTACTCGATGGTGAGAGCCGGCACTACGCAGAGGACGGCAAGCTCCGCGCTAGCATCTTGTACCGCAACGGTAAAGTCGTTGGCGCCGAGACCCAGTTCCACCCCAATGGCAAGAAACGCGCCGTCATCTCACTGCGCCCTGACGGGGTGCGCGAAGGGGACGCGACGCTTTTTGACGAACAAGGAAATAAGACGGGCGTGATGCCCTACAAGGACGGCGTGCCCAACGGTTGGGAGATGCGCTACGACGCAGCGGGCAATCGCTCCGTGCTGGTGGAGTGGACGCTCGGCGTACCGTGCTGTCGGGTGCGACGCTATTGGCCCTCGGGCCGACTGCAGATGTCTCAAGAGTTCGTCAATCTGAGCAAAGACGGCACCGAGATCCAGTTTTACGACCAGCCGACGGACTCGCGGATGCCGACTCGGCAGATGGTGGTGTTGCTGGTCAAGGGCAAGCGCCAGGGCAAGGCCACCTCGTTCTATCCCGATGGTGAGACGATCTTGTCCGAAGTTGAGTACGTCGAAGATTTGCGCGAGGGGATGGAGACCCGCTACCACGAGTCGGGCATCAAGATGGCGGAGTACCGCTGGAACCGCGACCGTTTGGTCGGACTGGCTCGGACTTATTGGAAAAACGGAAAGTTGCAGACAACCTACCCTTACGACGACGGCGCTGGTAGTGGCATCGAGACTCGTTACGACGAGCAAGGCCGGATGCGCATGCAAGTACCTGTAGAAAAAGGCAAAAAGTACGGAATCGCCAAGGCTTACGACGAGTACGGTGCGATGGTCGCAACGCTGACGTTTGTGGACGACTTGCTCGACGGGCCTGAAACCCGCTTGCGCCAGGGCAAGCCAGTCGGTGTCTATGTGTGGAAGGCGGGCGAACTGATTTCCTCGCCGCCCATCGATGAAGTCGTGGTCACCAAGCCCGTAGCGCCAGGCGAGACAGGCGCCAACATCCACGTCATTGGCGCAGCAGACCGGTCGGCCGACGCCGCCGAAGTGCGAGAGTCCGCGCGGTCCGCCGCGCACTATGCCGCTGCAGCTGTCGAGGAAGCGGGGCAACCAGGGGCCAAGCGCCCGCCGCAGCCGACCACAATGCGCACGTACTGGCCAAACGGTCGCCTGCAAAGCGTGTATCCGCTGCACGGACGCGGCACCGAGATCGCCTTTCACGACAACGGCGAAGTGTCGATCGTCGTGCCCGTGCTAGAAAGTGCGCGCAATGGCATGGCGCGCATTTTCGACCGATCCGGCCTGCTGTGGGGACAAGTCGAGTTTGTCGGCGGCAAGAAAGATGGGATGGAGACCCGGTACAGTCGATCCGGCGAAAAAGTTTGTACGCTGAACTTCCGCAAAGGCATGCCGGTCGGCATTGTGCGGACGTTTTATGCCGATGGGACACTGGAGAGTGAGTACCACCACGACCCTTCGCAGGCGTCAGGCTCTGAGATCCAGTACCACCGCAATGCCGTCATGCGGCTGTATATACCGCTGCGGTTTGGCAAGCGCCACGGAACAGCTACGATTTACACGGAAGCAGGGAAGAAGTGGGCCGAAGTGCCCTACGTCGACGGCCGGCGCAATGGCGAAGAGCGACGGTTCGACAAGGCCGGGCTGATTGCCCTGCGTTTGCGCTGGACTGGCGACAAAGAAGCCCCCGCGCCGCCGCGCTGATGGTCACGCAGGACTTTGGCTAGGCGGCAAACGGCGATGCTGAATCCACGCCAGCAAGCCGAGCGCCGGCAATGCCGCTAGGCCGCAGAGCAGAAAAAAGCCCATCCATCCAACCTGTTCCGCAGCGACGCCGGATTGGGTCGCCAGCGTTGACCGACCCATGGCGGCCAGCGACGTCAGCAAAGCATACTGAGTAGCTGTATACCGAACATCGCATAGACTGGATAGGTACGCAGTGAACGCCGCCGTGCCGATGGCACTCGCGGCATACTCAAAGCCGATGGTCGCGGCAAGGCCGGGCACGTTGTGACCAATCACGGCCTGAAACGCGAACACAACCAACGACAACGCCTGTAGCCCGCCGCCAATCCACAGGCCGGTAAGCGTGCCTACCCGATGCAGCATCCAGCCGCCCACCGCCGCGCCGACCAACGTAGCTATCAGGCCAAAAACCTTGGTTGTATTGGCAATCTCTGGCTTAGTAAAGCCAATCTGCAGGAGAAACGGGTTGGTCATCGCGGCTGCGAGCGCATCACCGAGCTTGAACGTCATTGCAAAGGCCAGAATCGCCACCCAGCTGCGGTGGGTCATAAAGTTGGCAAATGGGTCGAGAATGCTGCGCCGCAAGTGCTCGCGAAAGGACAGTGACCGCGCTGGCGCACCGAGCCCGCGGTCTGGTTCGGCGCATCCCAACGTCGTCACCAGCCCGATACACGCCAAGCCCGCCATCGCCAGGTAGGCACCGCGCCACGACACCAACGCCGCCAAGTGCAAGGCGCCGGCGCCAGCCATCAGCATGCCGATGCGGTAGCCGAAGATGGCGGCTGCCGCTGCTTCACCCTGGCCTGCCACACCGGCGCGCTCTACCCGAAAGGCGTCGACCGCGATGTCCTGCGTGGCGGAAAAAAAGGCAACAACGACAGCCGCAAGCGCGACGGGCCCCAAGGCCACCTTGGGGTCAAGGCCGGACAGGTAGACCAGTGCCGCGATCAGACCCAGTTGACTGACCACCATCCAGGCGCGGCGCTGCCCCAGCCGCGCTGTCAACATCGGCAGCGGCAGGTGATCGACCAAGGGCGACCAAAGGACCTTGCTCGAGTACATAATTCCGATCAAAGCAAATTCGCCGATCGACTTCAGCGACAGACCAGACTCGGTCAGCCACGCCGACAGCGTGCCCCCGGTGAGCAGCAACGGCAGGCCCGACGCGAACCCAAGCAAACCGAGAGGCCAGATGCGGCGGTCGGCGTAAACTCCCAAGGATGAGAAGACCTTCAGCGCCATGTTCCTGCCTACCCTGCGCGGGTTTGGGGCAGTCTATCTGCCAACCAGAGGAGCGCCAGAAAATCGCGGCGCCACCTAAATTCCCCACAGAAATCTCCCGCGGCCCCCAATTTGAGATGTAGATCAAGGAACAAGGAGCTGAAAGAGCGAGGCGTACTCAGGTACGCCGCAGCGAGAGAAGCGACGGTCTATCTGCCAACCAGAGGAGCGCCAGAAAGTCGCGGCGCCACCTAAATTCCCCACAGAAATCTCCCGCGGCCCCCAATTTGAGATGTAGATCAAGGAACAAGGAGCTGAAAGAGCGAGGCGTACTCAGGTACGCCGCAGCGAGAGAAGCGACGCAGTGACGCAGAGATGCGCTCAAAGTGGGGAATCGCG
>CANMNA010000051.1 GCA_947499075.1 Myxococcales bacterium | reverse complement strand
CGCGATCCCCCGCTTTGAGCGCATCTCTGCGTCACTGCGTCGCTTCTCTCGCTGCGGCGTACCAGAGTACGCCTCGCTCTTTCAGCTCCTTGTTCCTTGATCTGCATCTCAAATCGAGGCCCGCGGGAGATTTCTGTGGGGAATTTGGGTTGCGACCCATCCAGCCAGCAAATGGGCCGTCGACAAAATCGATTAGATTTTGTCGGTGCTCTCAGTGCAGCCTCGAGCCACTGCAAGCCAATGTGTTTGGTCAGGTTTTCCAAAGATTCGGGCAGGACGTCGGCGGTCAGTTCCAGATCGCGTCGCAGGCTCATGGCGCGGGGCCTCCATTGCCCCGGCTGCAGATTGATCTTTGGAATTCGCCTTGACAACAACGAGGTCGGATGTGCGGTCTAAGTCGTTGAACTCAGATCGGAATTCCCTAACCGATCGGCATTACTTCCTTTCTTTGGCCTCGCAACCGTCCAAAGTTGACTGTTGGCGTCCCAAATGCATAATTGCGCCGCGGCCCACTGGAGGGCCAATCGACGCCCCGGGGCCGCGTGCCCTGCTTTCGGCGTCAAAAGGCGAGGTATTCAATGGTTACCCGATTGTCTCGAGTGCGCGCCTTGTGCGCCACGTCGCTGGCCGCCGTCGCCCTGCTGGGCCAACCCGCCGCCGCCCACGCCGATGAGCACGCCGGTTGGCAAGAAGCCGGCGACGGCAAAGGCACCTACGGCTACCTGCGCGAATGGCTGTTCGGCGACGACAAGATCACCCGCGGCATCGTCAACAGCAAGTACTTCAAGGACGCCATCACCGGCGCCAAGGAGTTCCCGCTGCCGTTAGTCAAAGACGCCCTGGTTCTGGGCACCGACAAGGCGTCGATCCAGTCTCAGGCCTGCATCAGGGCGTGGGGCTGCGGCACCTTCAAGCCATCACTCGAAATGGTGGCCCTCAAGCGCGACCCAGCCCACAAGGAGATGTTCGTCGGCGCCATTAGTCCCGAGGCCATCTGGCAAGGGCCCGGCGACACCGAACGGGCACTGCTCATCCGCGTCTTGGGCTGGTACGCCGACAAGTCGGCAATTCCGCTCGTCGTCAAGATGACGACCTACGGCAGCAATGAGCACACCAACGATGCCACCGAGGCGGCCGCCGCGCTGCTCGGCGTGTGGCGCGACAAGTCGATGGTCGAATCGTGCAAAGCCGCCTTTTCGCCCGACCGCAACGACCAGCGCCAAATCAACCGCGTGCGCCACACCTGCGCGTGGTACTTGATGCGCGTGGGCGAAGGCAGCGACATCGGCGCCCGCCTCAAGCGCGCCCAGACGGGCACCGGCAGCCTCGACCTCATCGCGGGCGCGGCGCTGGGCGACGTGAGCGGCAAGGCTGAGTGGCAGGCGGCTGTCAAGGAACATGCCAAGAACCCGGGCAACCCGGCGCACTCGCAGGCACTGGTGGCGCTTGCGGTTTCAGGAGACAAGGGCGCGGAGAAGCAGATCGTCGCCTTGTTGACCGGCAAGGAAGAGGACCCGGCGCGCGAGCACGCCATGCTGCTACAGACCTACGCCGACACCGAAGTCGGCAAGCGCGTCGTCGCGGGAGCCAAGAAAGCCATCGCCAAGCTGCCGGCCAAAGGTCTGGCGGCGCAGACCAAGGCGTTGCTCGTCGGTCTGGCGCTGCGCCAAGGCGATGAGGCGATGGTCAAGGAAGCCAAGGCCATCTTTGGTGGCGACAACACGGAAACGCGCAACATTTTGGCGCAGTTGCTCGGCAAGGGCAACTACGCCGGCTCGCTGGAGTTGCCGTCCAACGGCTTGGCTGGGGGCGCGCCCGTCGCAGCGCTCGAGCCCGTGCTGGCCGAGGCGTTTTCGATGGAGTCGGACAAGTCGGTCCGCAGCTGGATTGCCCGCGCCTGGGCGATGGTCAAGGTCAACACCGCCAAATAGCCCGTGGTACCAAGTTGGACTGCTGGGGCTTTGCACCACGGCGAGTTCAGGCCTTGGCGACCGTGCTGTCGTTGCAGTGTGCGGTGTGCGCCATGTTGTTGGCATCTACTGCAATGCCGCCGGGGTGTCCAATGTCGCCGGCGATGTCGACCGCTTCGGATTGACAGATGCTATTGCTCAGCAATTGCCCGGGCTTCAAGTCGTTGTTGGCAGGATCATGGCAGCCGATGTCAATGGTGCCTTCGCTGGCGACCACCACGTCGGCGTAGCCCATTTCACGCCCGCAGAGGATACGCTAACCAACCCGCGCAATTTGCTACGCGCGGCAACTCCGTTGGCGAAATTTGCCTTGGCGTCGGCGCGGTGAAAAAGCGCCCAGTATGCGCATCTGCCGGCGGCACGCCTTTGGGGAAAACAGGACCACGCGTGAGTGCCGGTGCCAGCGTGGCCAGCTTGCCAGCCGCGGCCGCAGGTAGTACGCCACTGTCAGCAGCGCACTACCACCCGCGCTTGCCGGTGGCACCATGCAAACCGTGTCTGTCAAACTCTCCGACCCGCTCAACCGACGCGTCAGCGACCTGGCGCGGCAGGCCGGGGTTTCTCGCTCCGACAGGAACCTCGGCCGGTTCTGGTCGAGCGGTCCCAACCGCCACGCCGGGTCGCCCGCACCGCGGCGTCCGGCGCTTCGTCGTAGTCGTGCTCGTAGCAGCCCTAGCAGGCCATTGCGGCGTCCAGCGTGTGGTGCGGCCTGTGGTAAAGTTCGCGCGTTCACTGCTTAAAAAATCAACCCTTTGCCAACGGTTGCGGCGACGGGAACGCCAGCATGGTGGTCGAGCAGCGGCAACGCGCCAGCGAGCGACGGCAGGAAAACAAGCACTTGCGCCGGTTGGCGGAAGTCTTGCACAGGGCGGTCGAGGCCGGGCAAGGCGAAGGCCAATGAATCCAACAGGCGGCCGGTCGTCGGCTTGACTTTGGCTTCGAGCAATTCGGCAATGGCGACACTAAAGCACCGATCAGAAACTAAGATTTCAATGAGCCACGACACACGCTCCTGATTCCGCCCTAATTTCATCCAGAACCCTAATCCACGAGAATTCTGTACCGCTCGTTGGGTCGTGATGGCGGTTGCGGGCGCGTCGCCGAGGCGGCGACCGGGCTGTGAGTCGCCGAAGCGGCGACCGGCGTGGGACGCCGCCCTTTGGGTCTACATCCCTCGCGCGCTGGCGCCTGCGCAACCGCCCCTGACGATCCAATCGCTTGCTGTGCACTGAAGCGCTTCGCCACTAACAACCCATTGAATGCCAATGCGAAAGGGACCCTGACCGCCTGTGGCGGCGGCAAAGTGGTGTGCAAGTCGCTCAACGAGGCTGCCTGCAGCACCGACAGCAAGATCGCCAAGGAAGTCTGCGACGGTCAAGACAACGACTGCGATGGGGCCAGTGACGAGCTCGCCTGCGACGACAGCAACAAATGCCCCACCGATGCCTGCGACGCCGCTACTGGCAAGTGCAGCACCACCCCAGCCGTCAACGGTGACGACGGCAACCAGTGTACGCAGGACAGCTGCAGCCCGAGCCTGGGCACCTGCAGCCAGCAGGCTTCAAGCGGTTCCTGCGACGACGGCGACCTGTGCACGGTCGGCGATACGTGCAAGTTGGGCCCAACCGGCCTACCGCAATGTGTCACCGGTGCCGCCGCCACCCAATGCGACGACGGCAACCAGTGCCCCGACGATGGCTGCGCGGCCAGCAGCGGTTGCACCCACTTGCCCAACGCGGCCACCGCGACGTGCTACACCGGACCGGCCAAAACCGGTGGCGTAGGCACCTGCAAGTCAGGGCTTCAGCTGTGCAAGGACGGGTTGCTCACCGCGACATGCGTGGGCGAGGTGCTGCCCAACAAGAGCGAGGTCTGCGACGGGATGGACGACACCTGCAACGGGCTGACCGACGAGATCTGTTCGGCGAGCACGGTGCCGTTGGGCTTTGTCTCAGCCGGCGCAGTCAACGCCAGCAGCGGCCCGATCGGCCCCGCGCCCCAATACCGATCGGTTAAGGAATTCATCTTGCTGAACAGAGATTTGCGGCGACCAGCTTGGATCGTGCCTGTCTCCCTGTGGCTCGAAGCCACGGGCTACATCTACGAAGCCCCGCCTGCGCGGGGCTGGGACAACATGCATTATTTCTTTAGGGTGTGGGGAGATTAGAGCCCGGCGCAGGCCGGGCTTGGCAGATTTAGCCCGCGGCTTCAGCCGCCGGGCGTCCTCGGCAGCGCCGGGCACGTTGCTGAAACTCCTCTCGGCAATGGGCTGAAAATGATGCGTTTAATCTTAACCGAACGGCATTGCCCCGCCCCCAGCAGCGAAGGCAGCAACAACGCAGTGCTTGGCTTTGTGGCCTGGCTCACCGGATGGTTGAAGTAGCGCGGGCGCAAGTCCGCGATTATGAGAGGAACATCATGCGATTTCAGAACAGGCTCTGGGGCGAAACGATTGCGGCAACGGTGAGCGCGGCGTTGCTGCTGGCAGCGCTGCCGACCCACGCGGATTTGAGTGAGACGATCGGGTTGCAAGGTCGCCTGCTCGGTGCGGGTGGCGCGCCAGTGGCCGACGGCGACTATGGCATGACGGTTTCGTTTTACAAGAACAAGCTCGACGACAAGGCCGTCTACGTCGACGTCAAGGCCGCGGTCAAGGTCATCAACGGCTTGTTCTCGGTCCAAGTCGGAGCGCCGGCCCCTCTGAACAGCGCGGTTTTCAAAACGGCAGACGCGGCGTGGGTCGGTGTCACAGGCCCCATGATCAAGGACGGCGCGGTGACCGCCGCCAAGTTGGGCAAAGCCTGCAAAGACGGTGAGACGCTGCAATTCGGCGGCGGCAAGTGGGCCTGTGCCGCGTCGAGCATGCTCGGCGCAGTCGGCGTTAACTTGGGCAACAACCCAGCGCTTGCAGACTACGACGGCAACGGCGTACCCGACGGTGTCGTCATCGAAGCCACCGCTGGCAATCAGAAATTCGCCAGGCTGGCGGTCGCCGACGTCAACGCAGCACTGGGCACCAACTTGCTGCACGAAGCGGTCAACACGGGCGGCGTCGACTTGCGCTCCACCGGCGACGGCACCAGCGAGTCGATGACATTGTACGCCAAGATTGCACGGATTTACGAGCCAGGCGTCTGGGTCACCTGCTCCACCTATGTCCGCCGCCCAGATGGCACAGGCACCAACGCCAAGGTCAAGCTCGACTGCTTTGGCGCGTCGACAACCTTGGTGATTCCCAACTCTGACCAGACCTGGAAGCGCATCTCGATCAGCACACCGCTGACGGCATCGACCAAGGTTGCGGCCTACATGCGGGCCTACGGCTCGGGTCAGGCCACGGGCGGCGACTCGTCGTTTCTCGTTTCTGCGCTATGCGCTGCCCAAGGTCGAGTATGGACGCCTCGCCACCGACTGGAACGCCGGCTCGGGTGGCGCCCCCACTGGCATGATTGCGTTTTTTTGCCGGACCTTGCCCGTTGGGCTGGAGCGAATACACCGCCCTGCGCGGGCGCGTGGCTGTCGGCCTCAACGCCGGTGGCGCCGTCGCGGCCAGCGTCGGCACGGCGCTCGCCGACAAGGCCTTGCGCGAGATCACCGAAATCCCGGCACACACCCACAGCATCGACCCGCCCAACACGACTGCGACGGGCGTGGGCGACCACGTCCACAGCATCGACCCGCCCAACACGACCTCGACCAACAATGGCGCGCACACGCACACGATCGACCCACCCAACACCGGCACCAGCGGCGTCGGCGACCACACCCATCCGATCTTTACCCTGCAAGACGACTGGAACGTCTCGGGCGGCTCTGGGCCCAGCTGGGGTCGCGATAACAGTCCCAATCAGGCGTACCACTCCACTTCCGGTGCCGGCGCGCACAGCCACACGGTGGACGTCGGGGCCTTTGGCTCGTCGACAGACGGCGCGCACACCCACAACGTTGACATTGGCGCGTTCAATTCGGCGGCCACTGGCGGCCACGCGCACGACGTCAACATTGGCGCGTTTGCGTCGGCGAGCACCGGCGCCGCGGCGGTCGATGTCAGCATGCCCTACTTGCAACTGACGGCGTGCCGAGCAAATTAAGCGATATTCTCAAAGCTTACGGCCGACGACGCGACTGTCGACATAGGCCCGGGCACCGGTCGGCGATCGCAGTTGGGTCAGCGCCTGCGTCGCTTTGGCGCCTGCCTCAGCCACCACGCGGATGTTGCCGGGCACAAAGCCGACAGGTCCCTGATCGCGCAAAGCCTTGGCTACGGCGGGCGCGTCGACCGGCCGCGGAGCAGCGGGGTCATGGACTGCACCAGTAGGCGACGTGGGCAGGGGTGGCGCGGGCTGCCCGAAAGCCGCCCCAGCCAGAAGCGTGCAGAGCAGCAGACTGAAGCGCAGCAGGGTCATCGCCGCAGTTTGCGGGCAGGCAGCGCGGCTGACAAGGGCTTGCCCGCGGCGATTTTGGGCCTCAGCGGCGAGGGCGCAAATCCAAGACCGAGCGGTCGAAGATTTTTAGGTTTGTAATTTCACAATCTTGTCAGCCGGTCTGGGCGGCGCAGTGGCCGCAAGCCGAAAACTTTCATTCCAGGTATCCGACGCCCATGCACATCGCAGCCTTAGCATCGCATTGGCCCCGACCATGGACCAGCGCATTCCAGGCAGTCGGCAGCGGGCTTGGATGACCCACGCGTGCACGCTTTCCATCGCACCGGAGCCAATCAGCGCTTGCTGGTCGCGCAGCCACGCGTAGCGCATCCGCTTGCGGTGGGTCTCGAAGTACCTCTTTACTTTGGCGATTTCCTCAGCAGCGGCCCCTTTGACTTTGAGCGCCCCCAGTCGCTGGATCACGTTGGCGACACGGCCCTCTTTGAGGTCGGCGAGCAACGGCGAGACCCATTTGATGCACTGCCGGCGACGCTCGGCGGTGTCGTTGCCTTTGTACGCGCGTCCCGCAGCCCAGAGGTGACTGCTGGCATGATAGAAATCGAGCACTTGAACAACTTTGCGGAAACTTGTCGACGGCAGCAATTCGTCGACCATCTCCCAGATTCCTGTTCCGCCATCGGCAATGACGAAGACCTCGCGGGCCGTGAGCGCCCCGCTTTCCACAAGTGCCATGTAGACGAATTTGCGCCACTCTTCGAGGGTGCCGATGTGTGCAACTATCCGTTTCTTGAGGATTTGGCAGCGACCTTTGCTGACACCGGCTAAGTCGTCGGCTTCAAAGATGAGCAAGGCGCGCACGTTGCGGTAACCGCCTTCGTCGGTCTGTGTGACGGCCTTGGGCACTTTGGCGGGTCCGTCTGGCCCCGGCGTTGCCTTCTTTGCCGCCTGAACTGCTTTGCGTTTTTCTTGCTGGAACGCCTTTCGCAACGCCTTTTCGGCTGGACTCAGGTCGGCAATGCGTTGCTTGGCGCCGCGTCCACGAGCGCCTTCCTGGATGCCCAGCTTGGCGTCGTCGAGCATGAAGTACATGCGCTTCTTGCGCTGAATTTGGCGCAGAACGGCGGGCTAGCGCATGGGCATGACACGGGCCAGCTGCAGGGCGAGTGCCGGCGCGGCCGCCGCGGCCGGATGCGCCCAACTGCGACCTGACCTGAATCATGCAAGGCCGTGGCTACAGGCTTGGCTTGAGAGGTTCTCCGACAGCCACCTAGAGACTCGACCAATTAAGGCCGAAGCGGCCTGTTGGTCGCCTCTCAACGTTGGTTTGGTGGGTCGCAAGCTCGGGCCAGAGGCGACTCGCCGCGCCATCCTGGGCGAAGGCTTGGTCTGGGCGCGATAATTGGTCCAGTCTCTAGTGCGTGGGCGTGTCCGGCGAGCAAGCATAACCAGATTCGCAATTACCGCGTTGGTGCCGACCGTTACCCCCTCCCTCATCGCCCGGCCTGATGACACCACGTCAAAGATAATCTATCAAAACCCATCACAATTCTCGTCTACAGCATTCACCACGCTCACCGTCGCCACCTTGAGCACCCCCAGCGTCGCATCGCGATACGCCACCACCGGCTTCTTATCCGGCCCAAACCCCAAGCTCAAGAAATCTCCGACATTGCCGGTCTGGTCAATCATCCACGGCTGGTCCCACGCGCCACTGATGTTGGTCACCAGCTTGACCGCGGTATTGGTCGCGTCCTTGTACGCAATGTAGACCCCGCCCGCGCTGTTCAGCGCCAAGCTGCTGTAGTGCCCGTCGTTGTTGGCGCTGGCAAACGCGGTGCTGATCCAGGTGCCACTGTTGTTGGTCACGTAGTGCAGCTTGTTGGTGCTGCTGTTGCGGTGCGCGATGTGCGCTTTGCCGCTGCCGTCTAAGCCCAGCGAGGTGTAGCCGCCCACGCTGTTGATCGACTCCGGCACTTGGATGGCCTGCCAGACCCCAACCATTTTGTAGGCATAGTGCACGTCGCCGCTGCTGCTGTAGTTGCAGGCAATGTGCGGCTGGCCTTGGGCATCGACCGCGATGCTGCTGTAGGTGCCGACATTGCCCGAACTATCGACCTTGGCCTCGACCTTCCACGCCTTGTAGCTGCCGGATGCGTACTTCAGATCGGTGTTGCTGTCGTCGCGGTAGGAGATGTGGACGAGGTTGTTGGCGCCGACCGCGATGCTGCTGTAGCGGCCAATGCCGCCGGCGGTGTCGACGGCTTCGGATTGCCAGATGCCGTTGCTGAGCAATCGTCCGTACTTCAGATCGTTGTTGGTGGCGTCGTGGTAGCTGATGTGCACCGTGCCGTCGCTGCCGACGGCCAAGTCGGCGTAGTCGCCGTCGTTGGCGCCGTTGCTGACTTCGAGGCTGGCGACGTACCAATTGCCGCCGACGCGGCGGGCGTAGCGTAACCCATCGTTGTAGCTGTCGTAGTAGACCAGGTGGCCCACGCCGCCGGCGTCGACCGCGATTGATGTCTGCGCCGAGCCGATGGTGGCGTCGTAGAAAATGGTCTTGGGCGCCGTCCATCCGGGCCAGGTGTTGGACGCTTCGCGCAATTGGACCGAGCCCGTGTCGCGGTACACCGCGTGCCACTTGCCGTCTTGGCCGGTGGCGAGGTCGATGGAATCCACGGACGCGCTGTCGGTGTCTTGGGCCACCCAGGCTTGGCCGTTGGTCGACGACCCGGTCCACAAGTGGTTGGTGGCGGCATTGCGCCATGCGGCGCGGACCACGTTGGCGCCATCGATGGCCAAGCCTACGGCCAGGTTGCTGAGCGAGCTGGCGACGACTTCGCTCTTCCAGGTACCGGCCGCGCCCTTGGCGGTGCTCCAAGTGTGCCGCAGTTGGTCGGTGCTGGTGGCGACGTGCAAGATGTGCGGGCTGCCGGCGCTGTCGAGGTCCAAGCGGTTCCAGCGGCCGGGGGCGTTGAGCGTGTCCAAGGTTTGGATGGCGCCCAGCGTGACCACGCCGTTGGCCCCGACGGTGCCGCTGGTGTACACGAGGTAGTTGTTGCTGGCGTTCAGGCTCGCGATATGGATGGTCCCGTCGGCTGCAATCGCCAAGCCGTTGTATTGCCCGGTGTCGGTCGATGGGCTGGCGCCGGCAATGGTCTGCACCGTCCACGCGCCAGTCTTCTTGTTGGCGAGCCGGAGGTCGTTGGTGCTGTCGTCATAGTACGCGACAAAGGGTACGCCGTTGCCGTCCAGCGCAATCGCCGCCCACTTGCCGACGGCGACACCGGTGCCGTCGACTTTTTCTGGGACACCAAACGCGCCGGGCTTGCCGCTGAGGTACTTGAGGTCATTGTTGGTGGCGTCGAAGTAGGCGATGTGGACCACGCCGGTGCCGCTGACCGCAATCGCCGCGTACTGGCCGACGGTGCCGGTGGCGTCGAGCTGGACGCTGGGTTGCCACAGGCCGCCAACTGGCCGATTGGCGTAGCGCAAGCTGGTGGCGGTGGCGTCGTACCACGCGGCATGGGTGGTGCCATCAGGGCCGACCGCGACGCTGGCGAATTGCCCCTGGTTGTTGGTGCCGTCGGCGACGCGCCACCCGGTGATGCCGGGATCCGAGCTGACCAGCGCAATCTTGCCGGTGCTGGTGCTGCCGCCGCTGGCAGCATACGCCATGTGGACCTTGCCATCGGCCGACTTGGCGACCGCGCACCACGACTGGCGCGGCAAGCCGGTGGTCATGGCCTCGACGGTCGAGTGACCTGGGATACCGAGCGGCGCGCCGCTGCCGACGACCCGGCGGACGCCCCAAGTGCCGTCCAGTGGCACATAGTCGACCAAGCACGCCTGCAGAGATCCCATGCCGTCGACGACTGCGCCATAGCGGTAATCGGCGGGATAATTGGCGCTGTTGCCGTTGAACGCCACGCCGGTCGACCACACGCCGCTGGCGGACCACGCGTGCTTGAGGTTGTAGTTGGTGGCGTCGGCGTAGACGATGTGCGGGCTGCCGCCAGCGTCCAGTGTCAACACGCAGCGGTCGCCGACGCTGCCCGTCGCGTCCAAGGTGGCAGGCGCGCTCCACACCCCGCTCGGGTCTGCGCTGGCGTACTGCAAGTCGGCGCTGGTGCCGTTGTGCCACGCCAAGTGGACTTTGCCAGCGGCGTCGACCGCGATGGACGCATAGTCGTAGGTGGCCGCCGTGGCCGTCACCGCGACGGCTGCGCCCCACTTGCCCGCGACGCGCTTGCGGTACGTCACCTTCTTGGCGGTCACGTCGATGTAGGCCACGTGCACGCTGCCGTCTTGGCCGACCGCGATGCTGGCGAAGCTGCCGCTGTCGTTGGCGGTGTCGGCGCTGACGTTCTCCATGACCCACCCGCCGCTGACATTGCTCCAGTAATGCAAGTCCTTGTCGTTCAACGCATACCCCACGATGTGCACCGCGTTCTTCCCATCAACCGCGATGCCCGCGTACATGCCGACGTCGTTAGTCCCCTCCAGGATGGCCGCTTGCCACAAGCCGTTGACGTTGCTGCCATACTGCAAATCCTTGTTCAGCTCGTCGTACCACGCCATGTGCAGCTTGCTGGTGCCGTCGGCCGCCATCGCGAGCCATCCGCCACGGTTGCCGCCTTTGTCGACGACATCGACCACGGTGGTAAAGCCATCGTGCGGGTCGGCCACGCCCGGTTTGATGCTGGCATTGCCATCGTTGCAGTCGGGACCACCGCACGTCACGCTGCCGGAGCTGGCGGCGACAAAGCCGTCCTTGTCGGCGTCCAGATTGACCACGCCCTTGCAGGCGCCGGCGCCGTCGCAGGTCTCGCCGACGGTGCACGGGTTGCCATCATTGCAGGCGCCACCGCTGCCGCCGTTGCTCCAGATGGTGTTGGCGCCGGCATTGCAGACCAGGCACGCATTGGCCGGATTGCCCTGCCCGGCTGCAAAGCACACGCCGGCAATCAGGCAACTGCCCGAAGTGATGGCGTGGCTGCATCCACCCGCGCCGGTGCAGACGTCGGTGGTGCATGCCAGGGCATCGTCGCAGCTGTAGGGCTTGCCCGCGCACTTGCCGCCGCCGCAGGTGTCGCCCAGCGTGCAGGCGTTGGCGTCGTCGCAGGCTTGAGTCGTGTTGAGGTGGGTGCAGACGCCCGTGCCCCCGTCACACCCGTCGCTGGTGCAGACCGCGCCGTCGTCGCAGTTCTTGGCGGCGCCAGGCTTGCACGCGCCGACTGCGCAGACGTCGCCGGCAGTGCAAGCGTTGCCATCGTTGCACGTCGCGGTGGTGTTGACGTTGCTGCAGGCACCGGTCGCGGCATCGCAGCTGTCGCTGGTGCATCCGTTGCCGTCGTCGCAGGTCTTGGTGGCCCCGGCCTTGCAGGCGCCGCCGCTGCAGACGTCGCCGACCGTGCACGCATTGTTGTCGGTGCACACCGCGCTGTTGGCGGCGATGGTGCAGGTGCCCGAAGTCGCGTCGCATCCGTCGGTGGTGCACGGGTTGGCATCGTCGCACTTCTTGGCCGCGCCGGGGGCGCACTTGCCGCCGCTGCAGGCATCGCTCAGCGTGCAGGCGTTGCCGTCGCTGCAGCTGGCGGTGGTGTTCTGCAAGGCGCACTGGCCGCTGGTGCACACAGGCGCCAAGCACGGGTCGCTGCTGACGGGACAATCGCCCGCCGTCGCGCAGTTGCCGCCGCATCCGACAATCGCCACGAACACGCACGCGCCGCCGCCCGGGTCGCAGCTGTCTTTGGTGCACGGCTTGCCGTCGTCGCACAGCTTGGCCGCGCCGGGCACGCACACGCCGCCGCCGCACTTGTCGCTGCCGGTACACGCATTGCCGTCGTCGCATCCGATGGCGTTGGCGGCGAATTGGCACTTGCCGGTGGTGGGCTGACACGCATCGTCGGTGCACGGCTGGCCGTCGTTGCAAACCGTGCTGGCCCCCGGTTTGCAGGCGCCACTGGCGCAGACATCGCCGCTGGTGCATCCGTTGCCGTCGTCGCAGCTGGCGGTGCTGTTGGCGTGGCTGCAATTGCCGTTGCCCGCATTGCAAGCGTCGACGGTGCATCCGTTGCCGTCGTCGCAGCTCTTGGCCACGCCGGGTTGGCACTTGCTGGCGCTGCAGACATCGCCGCTGGTGCAGGCGTTGCCGTCGCTGCAGGCGCTGGTGTTGGCCAACCACGCGCAATTGCCGGTCTTGGGGTCGCAGCTGTCGCTGGTGCACGGGTTGCCGTCGTCGCAGGGCACTGCCGCGCCGGGCTTGCACACGCCGCCCGCACAGCTGTCGCCGACGCTGCAGGCGTTGCCGTCGTCGCACTTGGCGCTGTTGCTGACATGGCCGCAGGTACCGCCCGCGCAAGCGTCGTTGGTGCACGGGTTGGCATCGTCGCAGTTCTTGATGGTGCCCGGCTTGCATACCCCGCCGCCGCACCCGTCGCCGCTGGTGCAGGCATCGCCATCGGCGCACAGGGCGCTATTGGCCACGTAGGCGCACTTGTTGCCGGTGCAGTCGTCGCTGGTGCACGGGTTGCCGTCCGATGGGCAATCGTCCTTGGTCACGCATGCGCCATTGCATCCGACGATGGCCGCGTGGCTACACCCGGCGCTTGCTTTGTCGCAGGCATCGCTGGTGCAGCTGTCGCCGTCGCCGCAGTCTTTGGCCGTGCCCGCCTTGCAGGTGCCGCCGCCGCAGCTGTCGCCGCTGGTACACGCATCGCCGTCGTCGCAGGGTCCGCTGCCATTGCTCACGGTACAACTCCCGCTGGCCGTGTCGCATCCGTCGCTGGTGCACGGCTTGCCGTCGTCGCAATTCTTGGCCGCGCCGCCCTTGCACACGCTGGACGCGCAGACGTCGCCCACCGTGCACGCGTTGTTGTCGCTACACGGGCTGGCATTGGCGGTGTGGCTACAGGTGCCGTTGCCGGGGTTGCAAGCGTCAATGCTGCACGGGTTGCCATCGTCGCAGGACTTGGGCCCGCCGGCCGCGCACTTGCCGCCGCTGCATCCATCGCCGACCGTGCAGACGTTGCCATCGCTGCAGGCATCGCTGTTGACCACGCTTTGGCATTGGCCGGTGACGGCATCGCATCCGTCGGTGGTGCACGGATTGCCATCGTCACAGGACTTCAGCGCGCCGCCGGCGCACTTGCCACCAGCACACATGTCGCCGCTGGTGCACGGCTTGCCGTCGCTGCATCCGCCGCTGACGGGGTCGAAGCTGCATCCCCCGGTGCCGGGATTGCAGGCGTCGGTGGTGCAAGGATTGCCATCGTCGCAGACCTTGGCAGTGCCGCCTTTGCACAGTCCACCGCCGCAGACATCGCCAATCGTGCATCCGTTGCCGTCGCTGCATGCCGCGCTGTTGGCCGGATACGCGCACTTGCCATTGCCGCACGCGACGTCGCTGCACGGGTTGCCATCGTCCTGGCAATCTTTGACCGAGACGCACACGCCGCCGCAGCCGATAATCGCCTTCTGCGCGCACTTGCCGGTTGTCCCGTCGCATCCGTCCTGCGTGCACGGGTCGCCGTCATCGCAGACCTTGGCCGCGCCCGGCTTGCACACGCCATTGCCGCACAGGTCGCCGAACGTGCACGGGCTGCCGTCATCGCATGGCAACGTGGTCGCGCTGTGACCGCACACGCCGTCGCTGCAGCTGTCCAGTGTGCAGGGATTGCTGTCGTCGCAGTTCAGACCCTTGCCGCCTGTGCAGCTGCCGTCGGCGCACCCTTCACCGGCCGTGCAATTGTTGCCGTCGCTACACGGTGCGCTGTTGGGGCTGGCGGTGCACGCGCCGCCTGCGCCGCAGCTGCTGTTGGTGCACGGATTGCCGTCGTCGCAGCTCTTCTCGTTGCCGGGCCAACAGGCGCCGCCCGAGCATCCGTCGCCGATGGTGCAGGGGCTGCCGTCTTCGCATGTCGCCGCGTTGGCCAAGTTGACGCACGCCGCGCTGCTGGGTTCGCATCCGTCTGCGGTGCACGGGTTGCCATCGCCGCAGACCTTGGCGCCGCCGGGCGCGCACGCGCCGCTACCGCAGCTGTCGCCCTCGGTACACGCGTTGCCGTCGCTGCAGCTGCCTGGGCTGGGGCTCGACACGCACGCGCCGCTTTTGCTGTCGCAGACGTCGGTGGTGCAGGGGTTGCCGTCGTCGCATCCTTTGGGTGTGCCGCCTTGGCAAGCACCGCCGGCACAGCTGCCGCCGGTGGTGCACGGATTGCCGTCGTCGCACACGCCCGGCGTGCCGGGGTAGGCGCACTTGCCGCCTGCGCACTGGGCGGTGGTGCACGGGTTGCCATCGTCAGGACAATCCTTGCTGACCGAGCAATTGCCGCCACATCCGCCGATGACGGTGGCCCCGCATGCGCCAGTGCTGGCATTGCAGGTGTCCAGGGTACACGCATCGCCGTCGTCGCAGGTCTTGGCTTTGCCGCCCTTGCAGACCAAGCCAGCGCACGACTCGCCGGTGGTACACGCATTGCCGTCATCGCACGCCGCCGTGTTGGCCACGACCTTGCAATCGCCCGACGCCGCGTCGCACAAGTTGGTGGTGCACGGGTCGGCGTCGGTGCACGTCATGTCTTGACCCGGCTGGCACGCGCCCGCTTTGCACAAGTCGCCCAGCGTGCACGCGTTGCCGTCGCTGCAGCCGCCGCCGTTGGGCGTGGCGACGCACAAGCCGGTCGTGGCATTGCAGCTGTCGGTGGTGCATGGATTGCCGTCGTCGCAGGGTTTGCCGGCCCCGGCTTGGCATGCACCATCTTTGCACAAGTCACCGACGCTGCATCCGTTGCCGTCGTCACAAGCAGCGAACCAGTTGATTTGCAGGCACTTGCCACTGGACCCGTCGCAGTTGCCCTGGGTGCACGGGTTGCCGTCGTCGCAGGTGGCGGCCTTGCCCAGACACGCGCCGCTTTGGCAGCTGTCGCCGGTCGTACACACCGCGCCATCGTCGCATCCCGCACCTTCGGCCTTGCCGGAGTACACGCACTTGCCGCTGTTCAGGTCGCACTTGCCGGTCTGGCAGGCGTCGCCGCCGCCGCAAGCCTTGGCGATGCCCTTGCCGCAGCTGCCGGCTAGGCACGACTCGCCGATGGTACACAGGTTGTCGTCGGTGCAGGGCGCGCCGTCGTCGTTGCTGTGGCCGCATCCGGCTTTGGCGCCGCAAGTGTCCAAGGTGCACGGGTTGCTGTCGTCGCAGTTCTTGGCTTTGCCGGGCAGGCACAGGCCGTCTTTGCAGGCATCACTCTCGGTGCACACGCTGCCGTCGGCGTCGCAGGGTACGTCGGCGGTGGTGTGGATGCACCTGTCCGCGACGGGCTTGCTGGGGTCGCAAGTGTCGACAGTGCACGGTTTGTTGTCATCGCAGGCCGATTCGTCGGTGGCGCCGTTGCAGTTGTTGTCTTGGCCGTCGCAGACTTCGGCACCGGCGCTGGCGGCGCTACACGCCGTGAGCTTGCCGTCCTGGCAGATGCGGCTGCCTTTGCACTTGCCGACTTCGTTGCCTTTGGCGTCTTTGCTGGGCAGGTAGCAAATCGTCTGCAGCTTTTGCTCGCTGGCGCTGGCGGAGCATGGGCAGAGGTTGTCGCTGCGCACGCACTGTTGGCTGCTGCCGCCTTCGATGTTGGTGGCTTTGCTGCAATTGGAGCCTTCGGGGCAGTCGCTGGTTGCCGTGCACGGCGCGCCGCAGAAGCTGCCGGCCTCACCGGTGTCGACGCAGGCAGAGCCCGAGATGCCCAACGACTTGCAATCGCCGGTCGCGCCGCATGGGTTGCACAGCTTGCCCCAAGCCGGGACGCAGATGTTGACGGTGTCGCCCGAGCCCGAGTCGACCAGCGCACAGCGCATGCTGCTCGGGCAAGCGGTGACACACGGGATGGCGCACTGGTGGCCGGTGGGCGTGTCGATGCACAGCAAGCCGTTGCATTCGGCGTTTTGCTTGCAGGCACAACCGGCGGCACCGGGGCAGGAACTGGCAGTGTCGGCGGGGAGATCGGGCAGGGCCAGCGCTTCCGCGGCGGCATCGAGTAGCGCTGGCGCGTCGGCGACGGTATCGGCGGTGGTCACGGCGGTGGCGGGCACGGCTTCGGGGCTGAAGCACGCGGGCAGCGCCAACGCAAGGGAGGCGGCGCCGGCGAGGCGAGCGACTGAGGCGCGGCAACTGGTCGGCGTGGGGCGCAGGGCGGGCATCGGCGATCCTGGGCGGGCCCGGATGGGCCGGCGGCAGGCGCTAGCGTAGCAGGTGGCGGTGTTTGTGGCGATTGTGGGGGTTGGTGGCGATGGGTTGGCCCCGGGTCAGGACCGCAGGCGCCGTGCCTGCAGGCCCATTGGTCTCGAGACCGGTCTCGAGACTAGTCTCAGCACCGTTCCGCTTCACCTGCTGTCTTGCACTTTCAGCGACTTGATTCTGGCACGCCGCTTGCAACGCGGGGTGCCACCCGCCAGTTGTCGGGGTCCAGTGGACCAGCCATGCCCCATCGGCTGCACGAAGCAATTGTGGCGCTGCTGCAACACTTGCCCGACACGGTAGCCGAAGTACTGGTCGCAACCGGCGATCTACCGCCCGACGCAAGTCGCGTCAGCCGCGCCGACCGCACCACCTTTGCCGAGGCGCAACCAGTCGAGGCGCGGCCCGACTTGGTGGTGGTGTGCCGTGGCAGGCCGATTCAGCCATTACTGGTGGTCGAAGTTCAGCGCTGCCGGGTGCCGCGGTGCTCTCGGCGGTGGTTGATGCACGGACGGCACAAGCAGTGGCGGCCGTCACAGCAGGTTGGCACGCGATTGCTGGGTTGAGTCCGGAACAACAAAGTTACGATACTGATCTGATTGTCGGGCTCTTGTCCGAGACGGACAAGCTCAAGTTAGAGGCAACGATGGAACAGCAGGAATGCGCAAATCCGCAGACGACCGGTGTCCCCAAGGCTTACAAGGCCTGGCAGTACGCCGAGGCGCACGGCAAATCAGTGGGTGTGGCCCAGGGCGTGGCTCGGGCCCTGCGCGACGTACTGGCTGCCCGCGGCCTGGCGCTGACAGTGGAGCAGGATGCCCGTATTGCGCAGTGTCAGGACAGTGCGCAGCTGAGCCGATGGCTGGTCGCGGCGGCGACGGCGACGGCGGGTGCGCAGGTTTTTGGGGATCGGGGCGCTGGGTAGGCGGCGCTGGGCGGCTACGGCCGCTCAGCCGCTACTGGCTAACAGGGTGTATTCGAAAAGGCGGCCTGGGCGGGGCCCGCGAAGACCGAAGACCTTCACATTTTCACCGTCAGAATAAATTCTGCACCTACAGAATCGGGTAGGGGCGCCCGTCGCCGAGCGCCCCTCCCACACCACCGGACGTGCGGGTCCGCATCCGGCGGTTCGCAAGCAAGCAACTTCATTACTTCCACCCCGGCCGATCAAGGTCGGGGAGTCCAAGTTTGCGCCAGTAGCTGACGCTTAGCGCCGCG
>CANMNA010000050.1 GCA_947499075.1 Myxococcales bacterium | reverse complement strand
TGACCCTGGGTCGGCTCGTGCTGGCATTGACCATCAGTTACTTGACATTTGTCTAGAGTGCACGGATTGCTGTCGTCGCAGTTCTTGTCCAAGCCCACGCACAACCCATCGTGATCGCAGATGTCTCCGAGCGTGCACGCGTTGCTGTCGTCGCAGACCGTCTTGTCAGGAACGAGCTTGTTGACACACGCGCCCGCCGCGCAAGTGTCGTCGGTGCACGGGTTGTTGTCCTTGCAGTCCTTGTTTTTGCCGATACAGGTGCCGTTTTTGCACAAGTCGGCCTCGGTGCACGCGTTGTCGTCGCTGCAGGTAGCTTCGACTGGCAGTTGGGTGCATTGGCCATCTTTGCAGAGGTCTAGCGTGCAATCAGAGCCATCGCTGCAGTCTTTGGCGGCACCGCCCTTGCAGCTGCCTAGGGCACAGGCATCGCCTGTTGTGCATGCGTCGCCGTCGCTGCACGTGGCAGCATTGGCCAAGTTGAGACACCCGACTTTGGGGTCGCAGCTGTCATTGGTGCATGGGTTCTTGTCATCACAGGCCAGCGGTTGGCCCGAAACGCAATTGCCGCTGTCGCACAGGTCGCCCAAGGTGCAGGCATTGCCGTCTTCACATCCGCCTGTCAGCAGCGTGTTGACACACGCCCCCGCCACGGCGTCACAGCTGTCCTTAGTACAAACCAGGTCGTCATCGCAGCCCGACCCAGTGCCTGGCGAGCACTGGCCAGCCGCGCAGGTGTCACCCTTGGAGCAGGCGTTGCCGTCATCGCATGGCAAGACGTTGTCAGGGTGTGTGCAAATCCCGTCAGCAGTGCAGACGTCGTCGCTACAGGGGTTGCCGTCAAAGCAAAAGCCCTCGTCAGTTTTGCCGTCGCAGTTGTCGTCACTGCCATTGCAGACTTCGGTGGCCGGTTTGCAGGGCGGCTTGGGTAGGCACAGCGCAAGCTTGCCGCCACCGGGCAAAGTCGTTTCGGTGCAGACGAAATCTGGGCCGCAGCTGCCGTCTTGACACGGCACCGCGCACTTGCCAATGCCAGTGCTTGGGTCTACCAAGCACACGCCGCTAGCACAGTCGGCGTCCACCGTGCATGTGCAGTCCTGACCGAGCGGGCAAGGCGCTGAGACTTCCGGAGCGTCTGCTCCTGTCGCGTCGTCGGCAATGGCGATGTCTTCTGGCGAGGTGTCGGCGGAAGCCTCTGCGCCGCCACCGTCGCCTCTGATCTGGCCGTCGAGGTTGACGTCGACCGCTGCTGTGTCGGAGTCGCCCTCCTCGGTTGAACCTACGATGACATCGTCGGTGCAACTGGCAGTGCCAATGACTGAGACAGCCACCAGAGCCAGCACGGTCAACAAGGGTCGCCCGGCGAGGCAAGACCGCAAAAGGCGACAGCATAGGGACATCATGGAGGGCCTCCGGCGGGCCTTCGAAACCAAACCGAAGCCACGCCTCTGCATGTTAGTGGGACGCCGCCACCGTTCGTCAAGCACAATGTCACATGCGCCGCGGATCGTGGCACATAGCTTGTCCTATCGGCGACTCTGGCACCAACGTAGGCAGCAAAGTTGCACTGTATTCGCAAACACGCAGAAAGTTGTTGAGGTCACGCGCATGAGATATTGCGCGATCTCGCGGCGTCCGCCATGATCGATTGATGCGCTGCTTCGCTTGGCCAATGCTGCAACATCTTGTTTCGATTGTAATCGCCTTGATCGGTGCCAATGCCTGCAGCGACAGCAGCGCTGGCACGACCCCAGGCTTACTGCACTGCGTCCCAAGCAAGGTCGAGGCTTGCCCATGTTCGGGCGCGACAACGAGCACGCAAGCATTCAAAAATAATGGTGTATGTGCCTGCCAGACCGTGGCCAGCGACGCAAGCGGCGGCACCGATGCAAAACTTGCGGACTTGTCAGTGGATGTGGCGCTCGGCGACGACGCTGGCGGTGATCCCGGTGCCGCCGTTCGCAGGGCCAGTTGTGCTCAGTCACCAGCCGGCCGTGCCCGGTGCCGGGCGGGTGGTCTACACCACCTTTCACAACGATGAGCAGGCCGACAAGTTGATGGTCAAAATATTGAATTACTTGGTTTTTTTGTTGTAGCTATGTCAGACACCCCACGCATCGAAGCCAGTTGGCTCGCCGTCCTCGGTGATGAATTTGCGCGGCCGCACATGAAGCGCCTGCGCGAATTCTTGCAGGAGGAAAAACAGCGCGGTGCCGTGTTCCCGCCAGGCAAAGACATCTTCAACGCATTTGCGTGGACGCCGTTTGACAAGGTGCGGGTGGTCATCTTGGGGCAAGACCCCTACCACAGCCCCGGGCAGGCCCACGGATTGTCTTTTTCTGTCCAGCCTGGCCTTACTGTACCGCCCTCGCTGCGCAACATTTTTAAGGAAATTCAAGCAGATCTGGGGTTGCCCGAGCCCGATCACGGATGTCTGACCCACTGGGCCCGTCAAGGGGTGCTGCTGCTCAACACCGTGCTCACCGTGCGCGCTGGGCACCCGCAGAGCCACGCTGGTCACGGTTGGGAGGAATTCACGGACCGGGTGGTGCGCGAGCTCAACGAGCGCCGAGACGGGCTGGCGTTTGCGCTTTGGGGACAGCATGCGCAGCAGAAGGCCGCGGTCGTCGATCGGCAGCGTCATCTTGTGCTGGCGACAACGCACCCAAAGCCGTATTCGGCCAACTCCGGCTTTTTCGGCTGCCGGCACTTCTCTCGCATCAACAAGCACTTGCACGACATCGGCGCGCAACCCATCGACTGGGGCTTGCCGCCATTGCGCACGCCGCTGGGTTGAGTGGGCGCGCGCTACTTGTCTTCTTTTTCGCCGGAGAAGGCGCTGCCGCCCATGCGCTGCGCATTGTGCAGCGTGTCGGCTTTTTCCTTCATGCTGCCGAGCTTGCGGTACAACTGAGAGAAATCAGGCTTCTCAATGTAGCGCATCAGGTGATTGCGACCGCGAAACTCCTGCGTCGTCGCCTCATCGATGATCGACTTGAGGATGTGGATCTCGGCGCGCGTAAACGAGTTCGACACGCGGACGATGTTGGATTTGCTCATAATCTGCTCTGTACGCCGTCGCCGCGGCAGTCGGGGTCAAAAAAACAGGCGCAATTGCGCAGCAGCAAGCGGCCGGTGACTTGGGGGGCGACCGCGGGGGCGGCAGTGTGCCCCAGATTGAGCCTGAGCAAAAGGGGGCACGGCGAAACGCTGTGCAGTGGCGCAGGCAGCGGGCGTCAAGCGGCGGCGCCGTTGACAAGCGAGGGCGTCAGCGACCACGGGCCGATAGGCATCGGCTGGCGAATGGCTTCGGCCACCCGCTGCAAAAACTTGCGTCGGGGCAAAGCTTGGGCGCCAAGTGACTCCAAAAGTGGCGTGTGGACCTGGGCGTCGATGAAGTGGAAGTCCCACAACTCCAGCTGCCGGCACAGGGTAATAAATCCGATCTTGCTGGCGTTGTCGGCCCACGCGAACATCGATTCTCCGAAGAACGCTTTGCCCAACGCGACGCCGTACAGTCCGCCGACGAGCTCGCCGCGCCGACGCACCTCCACGCTGTGCGCAAACCCCATCTGGTGCAACCGGACGTAGGCGGCCAGGACCTCAGGCGTAATCCACGTGCCGTCCTGACCAGGCCGCGGGGTCTGGGCACAGGCGGCGATCGTCGCCACAAAATCACTATCTAGCGCAACGGTGTACGGGTGCTTGCGCAGCGCCTTGGCCAGCGATCGCGCCACACGGACCTGCGAGGGTACGACCACGTGGCGCTGCGCCGGACAATGCCACAGCAGCGGGTAACCCTCAGCTGGCCAAGGGAAGATGCCCAGGCTGTACGCAACCAGCAGCCGATCGGGGCTCAGGTCGCCGCCAACGGCCACCACGCCGGTATGGTGCGCCCGCTCTGGATCGGGAAATCGCAGATCCTGACCCAGGGTAGCGATCGCCATCAGATTGCCCTGCGTGGGCCGCTACTTGTCGACCGCAACGTAGCCAAACGCCGTCAGCAGTTTGAGGGCTGGCTTCTGAGCGACCTTGACTGCCTTGAGGTTGGGGTCGTGCTCCGGCCGCTCGTCCTTGGGCTTCTTCTCGTAAAAGTCATAGCCTGCCGCAATCTGTTTGACCGCAGCCTCAGCAGCAACGAGAAACGTTGTCAGTTCATCGATCTGCTTGGGCTCTGCTGCCAGCTTGGTCAGGCGAGCCCGGTCCTGCTGTGCGCGTTTCTCAATGATCGCCACCATCGCTCGAAACACTGCCATCTTGGGCATGTCGTAATTTTGCCACGACTTGTCGCCCATCCGCTCGTAACCCGAGGCAAGGTCCGCGATGATCGGACCATACGCCGTCACCAAGCCCTGCTTGAAGGCCGCCAAGTCAATCGGTGCTGCGGCCACAGTCGGGTCGTCATCGGGTAACTGTCCATCGGAGAGCTTGGCCAGCTCCGCCGCGGCCCTGTCCAACTGGGGCGCCAGCTCGAGCATGCGCGCCTGCGACTTTTGGGCGATGCCTACGACGACATCGATGTCGGGTGCGCCGATCTTCTTGGTCATGTACGAGAATACGCGATAGGTTTCAACCTGTTCCAGCCCAAGAACGATAAACCGATCGAGCAGCGGGTGCCGTGCAGCGTGCTCCTTAGCGAGGACTTCCAAAAGCTTGCGCGGACCGCGGACCTTCCTGTCCCGACTGCCTGACTCGCAGACTTCGTCCATCTCGTTGATGTTGACAAACATCACGTCGCGGCGCTTCATGCTATTGAATTGAAACGGAATGAGAAATTCGTTGCGGCACCGCTGCAGGTCGGCTTCGGCGGCCGCAGCCAATTCTTTGACACGCCCCGCCCACGTATCTGCGGCAGGCTTGACCGTTGCGTCTTCGGGTTCGGCCACGATGATGTCGCTCATGTCGAGCTTGGGCTGCACCGGCTCCGGCGGAAAGAAGTTGGGCGCTTCCTTCTTCTTGTCATCGGCCTTGCTACAGCCTACGGCGCCAATTGCTGTGGCGAGCACCGCCACTATCCACACCAGTTGCCGCATTTGGGGGCCTCACGTTCAGATTGGGCTGCTGTTGGGGTGGCCGGCAGCTACAAAAGCTTGAGCATCACCAGCGGTTTCGTCACACCCTTGACCGCCTTGATTGCAGACGTCGCGGGCTGGCCGGCAGCCGTAGTCATGCGCCCACCGTCGATGCTTTGGTCGGCCAACCACGTTTTGATCGCGTCCGCGCGGGAAAGCGCCAATTTCTTGGCGGCGTCGTCGGCAGTTTCCGGCTGGACTTCGATGTGGATCTTGACGGCTTCTTGCTCTAGCATGAACTCCAGCAGCGGGGTCAATTGCCGTTCAGTTCCCTTGTTGAGCTTGTCGGCTTTGAACTCAATCCCGTTGAGCGGCCGGTCGAAGAGCTTGCCGAGTGCTTCGGAAAGCTGATCGGGGCAACCGTCTTCATCTTGAAAATTGTTCTTCGTTTCTGGCTTGTTCGGGCATTTGTCACTCGCATCCATGATGCCGTCGCGATCGTTGTCCAACTCGGGACAGCCGTCGTCATCCTCAAAGCCATCCTTGTCTTCCGCTTGATTGGGGCACTTGTCCGCCGGCACTGCGATGCCGTCGCCATCGATGTCCGCCACATCGGGGCAGCCATCGTCATCTTGATAGCCGTTCTTGGTCTCCGGCTTGTCAGGGCACTTGTCGGTCTTGTCCGGCACGCCGTCACCGTCGTTGTCGAGGTCTGGGCAGCCGTCGCCGTCTTGAAACCCATCGAGGTCCTCAGCTTGATTCGGGCAGCGGTCCTGACCGTCCAGAATTCCGTCGTTGTCATTGTCCTCGTCGGGACATCCGTCGGTGTCCGCGAACCCGTCTTTGTCTTCAGGCTTGGTTGGGCACTTGTCCGATTCATCGGGCAAGCCGTCTTTGTCCGCATCTTCGGGCACGCCGCCAATGGTGTAACTGACACCGATGTGGCCTTCAAACTCACTGGCAATCCCCTTGGGCCGTCCATCGGCGCCGAGGTAGAGGACCTGGGCGCGCAAGGCCAAGCGATGGCTGAGCGGCATCCGCGCACCTGCGCCTAGCGCAAAAACCTTGTCAAAGTCGGGCGTTGCGACAAACATGCAGTTGGCCGGCGATGTGCCCTTGGCTGGGCACTGCGCCGCGCTGTTGATCATGACCTCTTGGCCGTAGCCCACGGTCGCAAACGGCTTGACCGCGCCCTCGGTCGCGAAATGCCACAACCCGTGAAGTCGCCAGCCGATTATTTTGACAGATGAATTGCTAGAGGCAAGGGTGCTGAACGCCATCCGGGCTTGTGCCTCCAAGCCAAGCTTGCCGTCCATCAACACCGTGCCGCCATGCACCCCGAACATGGGGCCGGCATTGGGCACATCGTTGGGGTTGGCAGCGTTGCCCAACCCGGAGTCCTTGGGGAACGACACGAAGCCGGCGTTGGCCCCAAAGTCGAAGCGCATCGGCACCGCAGTCGCTGTCGCGCCTTCGGCCCATGCCACATGTGCCGAACTTGCCCCGACCACGGTGGCCGCAAGAGACATGGCGAGCAACTGGGCGCAAGATCGTGCCCTGCGCACAAGCGCGCCAGACTCAGTCTGGCTCTTCAACCGATTATCCCGACACGCTGCAAGCGCCCAAGGCTGGGCCGGACGTTCGGCATGCGTAGGTTGGCAGTGGCAACTGGTCATTGTGCGGTCCCTTTGTTGGCCCAAGCTGGTTTGCAGACAGACCTAAGCTCAGCACGGTATAGCACCGGTTCTGGTTCGCGCTCAAGACCGGCGTCTCGTACGCGAGTTGGCCACACTAGGAGGCTGTCGGAGAACCTCCTTTTTGAGCCATTTCTGCCTCGTAACTTATTGATAACATTGAATCGAAAAACCAGAAATTGGAGTTTTCCGACACCCAACTAGGGCGACAGCGGCTGCCAGCCACAGCCAGTCCAACCGCCTAAGCCTTCAGATTTCGCCGCTTTTTCTAATTCTGCAAACACCGTCTCTAGCTGCAGCCCCTTGGCAAACTCTCTGTATAACCGGGCGTTGCCGCGCCGAATTTGCCGGGCGTTGAGCTGGACGATTCGCCCTTGGCTGTCCTTGAAGTAGACGTACCGCAGCAGACGGTGGTACTTGTCCTTGTCGTCTGCGCTTAAATCGGCCTGCACACACAGTTTCACACCGCTTTCTTCTGGCAACCACTTCTTGGCAGCCAACCAGGACTGGACGCCAAAACACTCGGCAGGCTTGGGCGGGTGCGCGATTTCCGGCGCGGCGACACCCAGCAGGCGCACTTTGCTGAACAGGCCGTCATCGATCGTGATGGTGTCACCGTCCAGCACGTGCAAGAGGTTGAACCACTGGGCCTCGCTTGTGCACACGCCCGCAGGCGCAAGCAAGTCTGAATCGTCTGGCGTTGTGCCCATCTCGGGCGACACGCCGTCGCCGTCACTCGCCACCGTGTCCGGCACAGCTGTCACGCCAAAGGTGTTGGCGCACCCGTGCCCGCCACCCACCATGGCCAGCCAGACAGAAACCGCGC
This sequence comes from Myxococcales bacterium, assembly GCA_947499075.1. GTDB lineage: Bacteria > Myxococcota_A > UBA9042 > UBA9042 > UBA9042 > SXRM01. The sequence goes on along the minus strand of CANMNA010000050.1, from coordinate 10,509 downwards.
AGATGAGCTGGGGCAGTGAACGGAATGTGGGTAGCGCGCGGGTCGTCATGCCCTGCAGGCTACGCAGCGCAGCGCCCAGCGGCAAGATCGGGGGTGCGTGTAGGGCTGCGACTTCACAACCCCACACACACCGCGCTGCCTTGGCACCGGCGCGTGATCTAGGCCGGTATGCGCGAGCACACCGTCTCGGTGATGAGGCGGCAGACTACGTACGGGTCCATGTTGGCGCATGGGCGGCGATCCTCGATGTAGCCCTTGCCGTCCTGAGCGACCTGCCAAGGAATCCGCACAGATGCTCCGCGGTCGGAGATGCCCCACTTGAACGTCTTGTAGGAGCAGGTCTCGTGCTTGCCGGTCAAGCGCTCTTCGATGCCTGAGCCGTAGTGGCTGATGTGCAGGTCGTGGCGCTCCTTGAGCGCCTCCGCTGCCGCCACGCACGCATCGATCGAAGCCCGCATCGACCGTGTCGAGAAGTTAGTGTGGGCGCCAGCCCCATTCCAGTCACCTTTGACTGGCTTAGGTGACAACGTCGCCGATACCCCGTGGTCCTCGGCGATGCGGTACAGCAACCAGCGCGCCATCCACAGGTGGTCCGCCGCCGCTGGTCCGCCGATCGGCCCGATCTGAAACTCCCACTGCGCGGGCATGACCTCTGCGTTGATGCCGGCAATCATCAGTCCCGCGCGCATGCACGCGTCCATGTGCTCTTCGACGATCGCCCGGCCGAACACCTCGTCGGCACCGACGCCGCAGTAATAGCCGAATTGCGGCGCGGGAAAGCCGTTGTCCGGCCAGCCAAGTGGCCGAATGCCTTCGAAAAACGTGTACTCCTGCTCGATGCCGAACCACATGTCGTGGGCTTTGTACTTTTCTGCGGCCTCCGCGCACTTGGCCCGCGTGTTGGTTGGGTGAGGCGTCATGTCGGTCAGCAGGACTTCGCACATCACCAGCCGATCGTCGCCGCCGCGCACCGGATCTGGGCAGCTGAACACCGGCTTGAGCACGCAATCTGAGGCGTGACCCTGCGCTTGGTTGGTCGAGGACCCGTCAAAGCCCCAAATTGGTGGCTGCTCGCCAACCGGCACGATCTTGGTCTTGCAGCGCAGTTTTTGCGTCGGCTCAGCGCCGTCCATCCAGATATACTCGGCCTTGTAAAACTTGCTCACGGTGTTGCCCTCGGTGCCCAGTTTGGGTTGGCACCCGAAAGTGTCCGGCGGTTGCCGCCGAATCAAGGTGAATGTGGAGCATCCCAGCGCAGGTTCCTGAAATTGTGCTGAGATGGTCGCCACGTCGTGTCAACTGACACGAAGTCGGCGCAGTCTAGGCCGATTGTGTTTCGAAAATGTTTCGGAGTCCAGCAAGTCCGAAATCTGGCGGCCGGCGCGAATGCGGCATACGCTACGGGCACAGTGCCCACCTGCGTGGCGCGAAGTGGCCATGATGAGTTCTACCCCTATTGTTGTTGCAGTCTTGCACGGCGGCCCGTCGAGCGAGCACGAGGTGTCCATTCAGTCGGCTTCCGGCGTGATCGCCGCGCTCCGGCAGGGCGGGCACACTGTTCATCCGGTGTTCGTTGACCGCGCAGGCCAATGGCATTTCAGTCCGGTCGACAGCCCGGCGGCGACCGCCATGCCCAATCCCCTGCCGCTGTGGGCAGCCATCGAACAGTTGCGGGCGTTGCGCGTCGAAGTCAGTTTTCTGGCTTTTCATGGCACTTATGGCGAGGACGGCAAGATCCAAGCGGCGTTGGAACTCGCGGGCTTGCGGTACACTGGCTCAGGGGTCACCGCTACCGCGGTCGCGATGGACAAGCCGCTGGCGCGCAGGGTCTTTCAGGGCGTCGGCGTTCCGGTTGCTCAGGCAGTCGAGTTGTCGACCGCAGGCCTATCCGATCTGGTGGTGGCGCAGGCAGCTGCCGCACGGGTAGTTGCGGCCCTCGGCTGCCCGACAGTGGTCAAAGTGCCCGCAGGCGGATCGAGCGTTGGTGTTGAAATTCCTCAAACTCAGGCCGAGTTGACCCAGGCGCTGTTGCGCTTGTGTCCAGGTGTGGATCACTTGTTGTGTGAGCAGTTCATTGGCGGCGTGGAATTGACTTCAGGCGTGATCGAAGGCGCATCGGGTCAGTTGATCAGCCTGCCCATCGTCGAGATCGTTCCGAAAGGCGCTGCATTTTTCGATTACAACGCCAAGTACGGCAATCAGACCGACGAGATCGTGCCGGCTCGCATCTCACCTGCGCACGCGCAGCTGGTGGCCGACTTGGGCGTACGCGCCCACCTTGCCTTGGGCTGCCGCGGCGTGTCGCGGACAGACATCATTCTGCGCCACGATGGTCAGCCGTTTGTGTTGGAAACCAATACTTTGCCGGGGCTTACTGCCATGTCGCTGCTGCCCAAAGCGGCCGAGGCGGCGGGCTACAGCTACCTCGATCTGGTGCAGGCGATCATTGCAGCCGCGCTGCGACATCAGTCGTAAATCTCTGCAATAGCAAATCTTACATTTTTCGCTTGACGGAAAGCTGTTGCGAGCGCATCGTCTTGTGCCGCCGATTCGGCTTGTGCGCAGTGCATCGGCAGCCTCATCTTGCCAGCCCAGGTCGGCCCACAGCGGGCTGACCACTCAGCCCAGTTCGGCCCACAGCGGGCTGGCTACTCAGCCCAGGTCGGCTCACAGCGGGCTGGCTACTCAGCCCAGGTCGGCCCACAGCGGGCTAGCTACTCACCCCAGGTCGGCCCACAGCGGGCTGACCACTTGAAATCGAGGAGGAAATCGTGAGCATCTCGTTGTCGATCGATGCCGTGCTTCCGCTGCGGATCCAAGAAAATGAGACCTTTAAGGTCACCTGGACACTATCCGTCGGCGACGCGATGGATTCGCGCAATGTTACCGTCGTGCTGCTGACCGACGACGCGCGGCTGGTGTTGGCAGATCCGCGCACCCAAGAGTCTCCGCCTGAGATTTCGGTGCAGATTGCCCCCGGGCAGAAGACCACCAAGACTGTGCAAGCTGTCATTCACAAGCGCAAGGGCTTGATTGACGAGCAAGTTCGCGAAAATGCCGTGTCGCCGTTCTTTGTGCTCGGCCGCGTCCGCCACGATGCCGATGTGCTCGCGTCATCACCCGGTGTCGAAGTGGAGATCAGCGGGTTGGCCCGCCGACCAGGTGTCAGAATCTTCAATTAGCTTACAGGTGTAGCTTTTTGGCCGCAGGTGGCGCGCTCGCTTGGGTGCAACTCACGCTCACGAGTTGCAAGTCTCCAGTCGCGTTGCGCAGCCACGCCAGACGTTGGTGCCCCGGTGTCTCGATGATTGCGACGCAAGCCTCTGGCGATCGCCACGGTTGATTGGCGACACTGGGTGGTAGGCGAGTCGCGTCTGGGCGTACCGCAGCCATTCTGGCGACGACAACCGATGTCGATGCGGCGATGACCGGGCAACCGATCGCCCCAGTCGGCACAGCGCGCGCCGGCTTGGGTCCGGCGACAACGGCAAGCTGCCCGTCCTTGACGACAGATTTACCAGTGGCATCAAGCACCTGAGCTTCTATGTGGACTGAGGTCGCGTCTGACCCGAGGTCGAGGGAGGCGCGCACACCAGTGGCAGATCGCACCAGGCTCATCCCGGCTATCGCGGTGCCACTGGTGGTGGCCTCGCCGACCAGCGCGCCTGCCTCCAGATCTAGGATTGTCCACTCTATTTTGGCTTTGCCGCTCTTGTCTGGGGGCAACCGCTCGGCGAGGGCGAGCAGATCGCCGGTGCGCGCGGCGCCCAGCAGAACACCTTGTGCTTCGAATACGAGGTCTGCGCTGCCTTTGCGCCCGTCGATGGCGGCAATGCCAGCGCCGAGTACGAGCAACGGGGGCGTTCCGGCGAGAATCGCCCCTGGATCAGGAGGTTGCGATCCGCTCGCCGGTTGCGGCGGCAGCGACGCCTGGCCGATCCGGCTGCCGTTGGTCACCGTCCGAACTTCGACCGAGTGGCGATCAATGGGCTTGCCCGCCAGCTCCAGGCGACAGCTCTTGGGGATAAGTACTAGACCTTCATAAATAACGGGTAGCCCGTAGCTGCAAGCCCTTGCGGCGAGCGTCAACGTAACGCCGGCCGGCGCACAGCCAGGGCTAGGCGCTGCATCTTCGGCGGATGCCGGAGCCGCCAGCAGTGTCGCCAAGACAGCACCGATCGTTCTAGAGAAAAAAGCCATCGGTTGAACCAAACGCCGCCAAGGCAGCGGCTGGGGCTGACTTTGCGCCAGCCTGCGTCGCGTGCCAAGCTGCCGCCATGGACAGCGAGCCACCCCGCGTAGACGCACCAGCCGAGCAATCGATGCCCATCCTCGACGGCACCCCTACGATCCGGGCTTGGACCGCAGCGATCGCCATCGTCGTCATGGCCAGCTGCGCTTTGGCCTGGGGGATGAGCGTGCTGCCATGACGGCTACTGCGGGCGATCAGTCGCCCGACGCGCAGCGCCGGCCTCCGGGGCCCTACCCGAATCTGGACGAACTTCAGGCGCGCGCAGGGGCCGTTGCGACAGAGTTCAGCCTGCTTGGGTTCGGCAGCGCCCTGTTTGTGGCAACGAGCTTGGCGATCGCGACGCTGGGTGACGCAGTGCTGCCGATCGCCCGGCAGGCGATCGTGGTTGCGACTGGCTTGGTAGCGGGCGGCATGCTGTCACTGGTGGCGAGCCACCACTACGACATCGGTGCCTGTCGCAGCCGCGCGCGCCACATGCACCGGCTGATGTGGCCGATTCTAGTGCTTGCCGCCCTGCTGACGGGTGTAGGTGGGTTGGCCTTGACGCTGTCCTGGCCGGGACTGGGTCATCCGCTGTGGTCCGCGCCAGCGATCCGCGTGCTGGTGGCTGGATCGCTGCTGTTGGCTGTGCCGTTGCTCGCAGGCCTTGGGTTGCGCGCTCTGGGGGCCTCGCCGTCACCGCTGCCTCAGCCGATGCTGCAGTTGGTGCAGGCCTGTTGCCATACCATGACGTGTGGCGCCGTTGTGTTGCTGGTGCTCTGCACAACTGCGCAGGCGGTCGGCCCTAGTGTGCGCCATAGCGTGGCCGCAGCGGTGTGCACCCTGGCAGCCCAGTCGCTGGTGGTCGCAGCCTGGTTGCTCCGGGAGAGCCGTCGCGTGGTGCGCTTGCTCCGCGCAAGCGCGACGCGGTTGCCTGGCGTGGTGCGCTGCCACCGCATCGCGTCTGCCGCGACAGTCGGTGGACTGATGCTGCCTAGCTTGATGATTCTGCACGCATTGGTCACTGGCCGCGACCTGGCTATCCTGCCGGCCTGCCTGATGCTGATTGCCGCCAACCACGCGATGCGGTTTGCGTGGGTGCTCGCCGGATGGCGCAGCACGCAGGCTTGATACAGCCTATATTTCCGAAAGGATACGCTGTCGCACCTGCTCGTACTCTTCTGGTGTCATTAGGCCCTGATCGCGCATCGTTTGGGCGGTAGCCAACCGATCCTGCGGATCAGCGGCCACCGGTGCGAGGGCGACTGGCTGGTCTGCAGGCAGCCCGCGCTGACCTGCGACTGCCTCCGTAGCTTCTGCGACAGCCTTGCGAAATCCGAGTGGGTCTCCAATCTTGCTGAACTGCTCGCGCGTGCCGCCGGTGCCGATGACCTCGATGTCGCCGTACCCGAACAGGCGTCCCCACACTGTCTGCTCGACTTCGATCGACTCGACCTTGGACAAGTTCAGCTCGAGCGTGCGCCGCTGGACGATGCCGATTTTAATGATGACGCGGCGGTTCGTCACGGCAAACTCGCCGGAGCTGCGGACGATCCACGCCCAAATCGTCAGCGTTAGCAACGACTTGAGCGAGAAGAAGATGCTCCAGTGAATTTTGGCTTCATGCAAGATGCGTTCGTTTTTCAGCAAGTTGTCTAGCACATAGCTCATGGTGATCCTCCCGTCGCGGCGTGCGCGGCCAGTATGTAACGCCATTGTGCTGTGCTACACAAGCCTCAGCAGTCGTATCCTGCTGTCGCGGACGCTCATGTCGGAACTTACTAAATCACTTCAGGAAACCTACGCACCAACCAATCAGTGCTTTGGCTGTGGGCCTGCCAACCTGCAGGGGCTGCGCATCCGCAGCTTCGTTCAGGGCGATCAAGTGATCGCCCAGTGGCTGCCTGAGCCCCATCACCAGGCCTTTGCGGGCATGCTCAACGGCGGCATCTGTGGCGCGCTGCTCGATTGTCACAGCAACTGGACGGCTGCCTGGTCGCTGATGACCGCCCAAGGCGGCGACACGCCGCCGTGCACCGTCACCGCGGACTTTCACGTCAAGCTCAAGCGCCCGACGCCAATGGCGGAGCAGTTGCTGCTGCGCGCGTGGGTCGCCGAAGCCGGCGATGATCGGGCGACAATTGAGGCTGAGCTGGTGGCGGGCGGCAAAGTGACCGCAACCTGCCGCGGGCTATTCGTCGCGGTCAAGCCCGGCCATCCAGCCTACCATCGCTGGTAATTCTCTTGTGCTAGAGCTTTTTCAGCGACTCATCGACGCAGACGTTGCCCTTGCCGGCGGCGCCAGCCTTAGCGGCCTGCACCGCAGCTGCGCGGGCTGCTGGGTCAGCCGGTAAGCCCTTGCCGAGTTGTTCGCGCAGATCTTCCGGCCGGGCACCCTCGCCACACGCCGCGAGCAGAACCGCGCCTAAGCACTTCTGGCCGTTGGCCCGACCGACCAAATAACCCGCAACTTCCTTGCCCGGGAAGATCTTAGCCTGATCTTCTACGGGCTTGCAGGATCCGGCCTTGGCAATCTCGGTGTCGAGCCACCGCGACACGAACAAATCGGCGATCGACTGGTAGCCAAAGGCCCACTCAGCGCCTTTGGTGGTGCCTTTGTGGCCGCCCACCCGCTCAAACAGCACGGATTGAAACAGCTCTTCGCACAAGCGTCGATTGCGCGGGGTGTCGCCTCCTTCAGCGGAGATGCAGCGGTTGACGGAGAAGCCTAGGTTCCACTCGCCGTCGACGTAGCCATCTTTGGCGAGCATTCTGTCCACCGCCGCCAGCGCCTCCTGCGGCTGCAGTTTGAGATCCGCCAGCTCTTTGCGGATGCGCTCGGCCAAGATCACTTCGTGCACTTCGGCCAAATAGGTCTTCTGACCGCCCCGGTCTTTGGCCGCGTCAAAGTCTTTGGCCAGGCGCTGCACTGCTTCGATGTCGCGGTACGTCGCAAGCAGCGGGTAGTAGCATTGCTGACCCATCACGGCCTGCCGGTCGAGGCGCCATGCGCTGACAAAGGCAGTCATGCGATCGGTATCCGCCTTGTCGACAGACTTGTTGACCAGAGCCGACCGGGCGCGACCACAGTCCAGAGGGGCGATCTCCAGAACGCCGTCGAGCTCTTCCAAGCCGTAATATTGGTCGTAAATTGACGGGCGACCCAGAAACATCACCTGCATGTTGGCGCAGTCGCGGCGCATGAGGGCTAGAGCTTGCAGCGAAGTCGCTCGCGCGCCGGTCTCTACTTCGTCCAGCGAGTCAACGATCAGCATCCACGGTGTGGTGCTCATCAGTCGCTCAAGCGTCTCGGCATTGTCAGTAGATACAGCAAGTTGCGCAGCGATCGCTTTGACCAGTGCCGCCTGATTGCCGCCGTCTTTGGCGATGTCCTTGAGGTCCACCAGAAACGTCGCCTGCTTGCGGCACATTTCGGCGGCCAGCGCGCGGCCAAACTGCGTTTTACCAATGCCACCGCGTGCTTGCACGAAAGCGGCCCGGGCGTCGCCGTTGGTGATCGCCCTGAACAGCTTTTCTTCGCTGAGCAGGCCATCGTCATTGGGTCGCGGATCGCCGGACCAGACTTGGGCCCTGAAATCGGGACGCAGGTAGGTGAGCTCGCGCACTTCTTTGTCGTGGCCGGACACCGCCTGGTCGCAGGTGGCGTTGTAGGCGCTGCTCCGGTCGCGGGCCAACGCGTACATAGTGGTGGCCCCGCATTGCAGCTGCGTGACTGCAACCGCGGCGATCGCCAGCGTTTGCGCCCACTGCGCGGGTCGGACAAGTAGATTGAGGGTTTCAGGCTTGGGCAAGTGCATGGTCTTGGCTCCGCAAAAAGAACGAGATCAGGCTACACCGGACTGACAAATTGCGCACCGTTCACGCTGCAGTCGGCGGCTGCTGTGCCAGCAAAGGCACCCAGCTGTCGGGGCGCAGCCGTTGCCAAGTCGCTACGAAGTTGCCTGCACACACGCGACCGATGCGATCGCGGGCCCAGCCCCGGCGTACCATCGCGTCGATGAGGCGCAGGTGGCCTAAGCCGTCGCGCAGATCGTGGGGAGGCACGATCGCGCCGTCCAGATCGCTACCGATTGCCGCGCACGCCTCACCACCGACCGCGATCGCGTGCTCCAGGTGCTCGACCATCGCCATCGCGTCACGCGGACCGCGCGCACGCGTCAAGAAGGGCAGCGCGGCAATGATGCCGACCACACCGCCAGACTCTGCGATCGCGCGGACTTGCCGATCATCGACATTGCGCCAATGCGGCTTGATGCCACAGACGCCGGTGTGCGTGGCAATCAGCGGCAGGTCGCGGTCGTGGACTTGCACGGCCTGCCAAAAAGTCGTTGGGTGGGCGTGCGCCAAGTCAACGAACACCCGGTGGCGATTCAGGGCAGCCACCAGCTGAGCGCCCAGCGGTGTCAGCTCCTTGTTGGCCCGCACCGAGAGGGGACTCGAGGTCGCCCCCAAGCTGGAGTCGGTCAGGTGCACCAGCGTAGCGCGCACGATACGGCCGTCGGCGAGCACAGTGTCGAGCCCCGGATCGCGTGCCTGCGCGGCCTGCCAAGCGTTGGCACCCTGAACAGCCAGCGCCACCGCATGGCCGGGTTGGCCGCGCAGCAATTGCAGCTCCTTGGCGGTCTTGACCGGCTTCAGCTGGCCCTGGGCTGCGGCAACGAGCGCATCAAAGCGCGCCAAGTTGGCCTGCCACGCCCGCCAGCGTCCTTGCTCGGTCCGAAACGGGTTGGTCGTCAGTGACCACATCGCGCCGCTCATCCGGCAAGCGGCAATCCGCGGCAGGTCGAGATGCCCGAAAAAGCGCCCTCCAAGCACCCCGGTGCCATGGCGCTGCAGCACATCGTAGCCCCACAACCTCGGCGGAATCAGGGTGTCGATGTGAAGGTCGAAAAGACCATACTCTTCAGCAAGTTCAATGGCGAGTGGCGAAATGCCGGTTGCAACCAGATCAGTCATGGGCATCGTCCGTTGCCCACGAGAGGGCAGCCTGGCGCAAGCCAGCTACCCCAGCGGCAAAGGCGTCGGGTTCGGGCAGCAGGATTATCACCCAGTGGCCATGGTCTGCGAAGTCATACAGGTTGCCCGGATGCACCGCGACGCCTGCGTGATCGAGCAAACTGAGAGCGGCCAGTTCCTCATCGATGCCGAGTGGCAGGCGAAGCACCGCAGACCATCCTCCAAAACAAGGTAAAATAGTCATAGGTTTATCATAAATAGCGATTTGCAAAACATTTTTATTTTGCGTCAACCGTTGATGCAGATTGGCCTGAACACCGGTCGACATCGCAAGTAGCTGAGCCAGCGCCACCTGAGCTGGTGCACCGACTGACAAGTAAGTGTCTGCGATGATTTCTAATTTAGCCAAAGCGCTGTCGAGATCTGCTGCTGGTCCGCTCATCCCGATCCAGGCGCACTTGAGCTGAGGCAGCAGGCACGCCTTGGATAGACCGCCAAGCGCGAAGGTCAAGCAGGTGCTGCGCCCTGCGACGCTGCGAACGCCATCGGCAGGCCACGCGCCATAGATGCCACATGTTTGGGCGAAGACCTCGTTGCAAATCAGCGCTATACCGTTGTGGGCGCACAGGGCTTCCACCGCTGCCAATTCTGCCATGCGCAGGACACTGCCGGTCGGATTAGAGGGCGCGACCACGACAATTGCGCGAACGCGGCTGTGGACTGCTTCGCCCAGGGCTGCGGTGTCGACCTGCCACTCTCCGCCCGCATACACGCTCACGTAATGGCGGACCACAACCCCTTCGAGGCCGGCAAGAAAGCCGAACAACGGGTAACTTGGGGCCGGCACCAAGACCTCGTCGCCAGCGTTGCACAACAGCTTAAAAATCCAGGAATACGCCTCACTGGTCGATGCCGTCAGCACCACGTGCGCCGGGACAACCGCCCCGTTGAGATGGTCCGCTACAGCCTGCCGTGCCTCAAGCAACCCAAGAGGAGCCGGCGCGTAGGTTGCCGCGTCCGCGTTATCGAGCAGCGGCCCGACGGTGTGCCACGGCGGCAGCCCACACTGGGTGGGATTGGTCAGGGTCAAGTCGCAGGTCCTCGGTTGACCACCTCGGATAGATGAATTTATTAGTTTCAAGTATTTAGTCGTTTTTTTGTAGTACAATATCCGGCTAGCGGACTTTTTTCAGCCGTTTGCTCGCCGTGCCACCCTGCAGCGCCCACTGGACGCCGAGCGCGGTAGCCAGGTCCCGCTGCAGTGCCGTTGCGGCATTGGGCTGGGCGATTGCCTCGGTGGC
>CANMNA010000049.1 GCA_947499075.1 Myxococcales bacterium | reverse complement strand
GACTGCGCTTGCGTTGCGCCGGGCACCTCAGCGGGCAAGTGGCTGCGCAACCGGGCCAGCACGCGGCCAAAGATCGCGGCAATGTCAGCGACGCGGTTGAGATCGCAGTCAGGGCCGAGCGACAGCCGCAGCGCCGCCTTGGCCCGCTGCAGGCCCTCGCCGCGATCGCTGTGCATCGCGAGCTGCACGTGCGAAGGCTCCAGCGTTCCCGAGGCACACGCCGAGCCCGCGGACGCCAACACGCCAGCCAAGTCCAGAGCCATCACCAGCACCGGCGCCGCGACACCGTGAAACGACAGATTGAGGACGTGGCCCGTCTCGTCTTCAGGCGCTACCATGGCGTTGCGATCAGCACCCAACTGGGCCAGCAGCGGCCACAGCGCGTCGCGGGTGGCCCGGACCGTGGGCGCCTGGCCGAGTCGGTTAGGCAAAGCCGTGGCCGCCGCACCCATACCGACCACGCCGATCACGTTCTCGGTACCCGCGCGCACCGCCAACTCCTGATGGCCTGGCGCCACCGCCGTGATCGGCACGCCAGAACGCAGCCACAGCGCACCCGTACCCTTGGGGCCGCCAAACTTGTGGCCCGACAGGCTGAGCAAGTCGACACCCAAAGTCGCGATGTCCAATGGAATGCGCCCCACAGCCTGGGTGGCATCGCTGTGGACGACCGCGCCCAGACTGCGCGCGGCCAGCGCAACCTGCTGCACCGGGTGGACGATGCCGGTCTCGTTGTTGACCAGCATCACGCTGACCAAGGCCAGGGCAGGTGCGCACAACAGCGCCGGCAGAGGCTCAAGATCCCAGCGGCCCTGATCATCGACCGCAATTTCGCGGACGTCTACGCCACGCTGGCGATATGCCGCCGCCAGCGCCCGGATCGAGGGATGCTCCACAACCGTGGTCACCACAGTCGGACGCCGTCCCGCGGCCAGCATCGGCTCGAGCACCCCACGCCACGCCAGCACGTTGCTCTCGGTGGCACCACTGGTCAGCGCCAGCTCGGCAGGCGCCACCGCCAGCGCTTGCGCCAGTTGCCGCCGCGCGCGCTCGACCAGCGCCCGCCCCGCTTGGCCGCGGCCATGGATCGACGACGGGTTGCCGGGGTCCAGATCCAGCACTTCTGCCATCGCCGCCCGCGCCAGCGGATGCAACGGCGCGGTGGCGTTGTGGTCCAGATCAAAATGGTGGCCGGTCAGCGGCTGAAGCGGGCGCATGGGCACCTTGGGATGTTCGGGCATCGCGCAACTGGCCGTCCGATCGGCACACTGCGGTGATCTCGGCCGTGCAGGTTGACGGATCGGCCTAAGCGTCGTGAAATGTTGCGCCGCCCGAGTCGGCGGCGGAGCGATCATGGACCAGCTACACCCCTCAGTCGAGTCGCCCACCGCGACGGCCCACCGGCCTTGGCACTCAGTGCAGGTCGGGCTGGTGGCCGCCGCGATGGCGCTTGCCCAACTGGCGGTGGCACAAGAGCCTCCGGCTACGGCAGACGGGGCGCCCAAGGCCGAGGCGGCACCTGCTGATCCAGCAAAACTGCCAACTGAGCCGGCCAAGGCGGCGGAGAAAGAGGCCGCACCACCTTCGCTGCTCGATCAACTGGACGATGGGACCTTGCCGCCGGTGCCGCCGACGGCGCCCACGGCCAGCCCGTTTCAGATGGAATGGCACGGGTACTTCCGGTTTCGACCGGACATGATCAGCAATGGTCACTTGGGCATGGCGGTGCCCAAAGAAGGATCGACTGGGTTTGTGACCACCAGTTCGGTTTTACCGCCACTGTCGCTGTGGCCGGCCAACAACGACCCGACGATCAACCCGCAGTCCGACAAGGTCGGCAAGAGCAATGGCGAGACGGCGCTGTCTGGGGCCTCGATGCGCTTGCGGCTACAGCCCACGATCACCATCGAAAAAGACGTCAAGATCAACCTGACGTTGGATATTTTGGACAACTACGTCCTGGGTAGCGATCCCGACTACGCGGGCGCGCTGTCCCGGCCGGATGTGCCGTTGGTCGGCTTTACGATGGGTGCGCGCCCGGGCTCGATCGCGGTCAAAGAGGCGTATGGCGAATGGAAAATGCTGCTGGGCGTGCTGCGCGTCGGCCGCCAAGCTTCGCACTGGGGCTTGGGCATGCTGGCCCACGGCGGCGGCGGCGATAGCTGGGACCTGAACCGGCCGACGCTGTGGTACGGCGCGCCACGGCGATCGTGGGAGGGCCACGGCTACGATGTCGATGGCGGCAATTTCAATGATCGTGCGGCGTTTATCACCAAGATCCCCAAGCTCGGGTGGTACGTGAGCCTGTTTTACGATTACCTCGCCAATGGCATCTCTGACGCAGATCCCGCACGCATCGACGTCCAGTCGCGCAACCTGACGACGCAAGACGACGTGCGCCAGTACGGCCTGGTCCTGATGAAGCGACCGCTGTCGGACGACGACGCCGCCGAACGGCAGCGGGTGCTCGAAGACGAACGCCGGCCGGTGTTTGACTGGGGCCTGTATTCGGTGATCCGCACGCAAGCTTCGGACCTGATCGAGTCCAAAAAGCCAAGTTCACAGATGAACTTGACCGATGCCGGCTCTGCCAAGCTGATCCACCGCGGTGCCAAAGCGTTCATCGGCGATGCATGGGGCCGCTATGAGCAGCGTCTGTCGCCGCTGCGCCGGGTCATCGTCGAAGGGGAAGTGGCGACCATTCTGGGCTCGGTCGATGATGTCTCGACCAACCTCAACGAAGCAGTCAAAGCCCGTGACATCAAGATGTTTGGCGGCTCGTTCAAGGCTGCCTACCAAGATGAAGGCATGGGCTACACCTTGGATTTGGGCTACGCCAGCGGCGACAACACCCGCTGCTTTGGCGTGTTCGGCAAAGGCGACTGCGCCATCGCCACGCAGGACAACAAGCCCAACGAAACCATCGACGGCTTTCGCTTCAACCGCAGCTACAACATCGACTTCTTGCTGTTTCGCGAACTGATCGGCACTGTCACCAACGCCATGTACATCAAGCCGACGGTCTCGATCAACGCCTACCCGTGGTACGGCTCTGACCTGCTCGGCCTGGACCTGTCCGTGATGCAAGCGTTTGCTGCCCGTGCCGACGGCACGCCCGGCAATGGCAGCAACATCGGCACCGAGATGTCGGCGCGGGCGCTCATCGGCCGGCGCGGCCAAGCCTACCTCGACGTGGTGTTCGCCTATGCCCTGACCGGCAGCGCGTTCAACCTGGAAAAGGGCTGGAACAGCGCGTCGGAAGCCAAGGAACCCGAGAACGCCTGGCGTCTGGTCAGCCACATGGCCCTGATGTTTTAGCCGCCGCCGATGCACCATTTCTCTGCGATAGACGGCGTGCTGCACGCCGAACAGGTGCCGCTGGCGCTGATTGCCGAGCAAGTCGGCACACCGACTTACGTCTACAGCCGGGCTACCATCGAGCGCCATTACCGGGTTGTCGATCAGTCGCTGCACGGTGTCGACCACATGGTGTGCTACGCCGTCAAGGCCTGCAGCAATTTGGCGGTGTTGCAAGTTTTGGCCCAGCTGGGCAGCGGCTTTGACATCGTGTCGGCGGGTGAGCTGGCACGGGTGATTCAGGCCGGCGGCGACCCAGCCAAAGTGGTCTTCTCCGGCGTCGGCAAACAGGATTTTGAGATTGCTGCCGCGCTGCAGGCCGGCATTTACTGCTTCAACGTCGAGTCGGAGCAAGAATTGCACCGCATTGAGGCGGTGGCCCAGCGGATGGGCAAGCGGGCGCCCATCAGCGTGCGGGTCAACCCGGAAGTCGATGCGCACACCCACAAGTACATCGCTACAGGCTTGAAAACCAGCAAGTTTGGGGTGTCGCCTGCGGTTGCCGAAGCGATGTACCACCATGCGGCGGCCAGCCCGCACTTGCAGGTCAAAGGCGTGGACTGCCACATTGGCAGCCAGATCCTGCAAGTTGCGCCGTTTGTCGAAGCGTTGGGCAAAGTGATCGAATTGGCGCAACGCTTGCGTGGCCAAGGCATTGCGATTGCCCACCTCGATGTCGGCGGCGGGCTTGGCATCGCCTACCGTGATGAGACGCCGCCCCTGCCCGACGAGCTGGGCGAGGCGCTGGTCGCGGTGGCGCACAGGCACCAGTTTACGCTGGTGGTCGAGCCCGGCCGTGTCATCGTCGGCAACGCAGGGGTCCTGCTGACCCGGGTCATCGGGACCAAGAACAACGGCGACAAGCGGTTTGTCATTGTCGACGCCGGCATGAACGATTTGGTGCGGCCGGTGCTGTATGACGCCTGGCACCGCATCGATCCGGTGGTGAGCCACCCAGCGCGCACCGTGCAACTGGTCGATGTGGTCGGTCCTGTGTGCGAGTCAGGCGATTTCTTGGCCTTGGACCGCTTGCTGCCAGAGGTCGATCCGGACGAGCTCCTTGCGGTCTATGGTGCTGGTGCCTATGGGTATTCGATGGCGTCGAACTACAATAGCCGACCGCGCGCCGCGGAAGTGCTGGTCGATGGCGCGACCTATCAGGTGGTCCGCCAACGCGAGTCGGTGCAGGACTTGTGGCGCGGCGAAAGGTTGCTGTAGATCACCAATTGTTGCCCAAGAAGTACGCACGAACCGTCGCGTTTGACGCCTCGAACTGCGCAAATATTGCAGGACCAAGTGCGCCGACGTGCGCAATTGCGGCCTTGGGCATCAAGATGCGGTCGTTGCCAACTGGCACGAAGGTTGCTTCGTCCAGTAGGCAGTTGGCGCGGGGTGCGCAGGAGCGATGGGCGCTCCCGCCTCCGCAGCACCCCCTGAGCCGCACCCCAGGCTGACCGATGTCCAGATTGCCAGGCACCAACACCGACCGCCCCAGCACCTGCGAAGTCCCGCGCAGCCAGCGCGGCACCCACTGCGAAGTCCCGCGCAGCCAGCGCGGTACCCACTGCGAAGTCCCGCGCAGCCAGCGCGGCACCACGATGGTCGAGCTGATGATCGGCCTGGTGATCATCATGATCCTGAGCGCGATGGCCGTGCCCGGCACGGCCGGCATCGTCCGCGCCTACAACTTGCGCGCCGCCGCCGACCAACTGGTCTACGCCGTCGACCTCGCGCGCGGTCAGTCCATGGCCAACCGGCGCGCGTACGGCATCCAGTTTGCTGATCCCAAAGTCGGCGGACGGTTTTCGTTCAACGTCATTCAGGGCAAGGACGCCACCTGCGCCAGCATCGTCGGCGGCACGGTCGTCAAGACGGTCGACATGGGGGTGGCCAACCTCAACAATGATCCGGCGATCCAAATCGTGGATCTGGCGCCAATTGAACTCAAGAATGGCGCGTCCTTTCCATGCTTTAAGTCAGACGGCCGGGTCATCCGCGCCGACAATGGCCTGACGTACTCGGCGCCCGGCGGCACGACTTTGGGTGGCGGCGACATCGTGCTGCAACTGCAACGTGTCGAGGGCACGGCGCTCATCGGGACTGCTCTCCAAGTGCAGATCGGCTACAACGGCTCGGCGCGGGTGGTGTTTGGGCGACCGATTGCGGCCTTGCAGGGGTCAGGCAAAGGCGGCGCGCCATGATCACGCATCGCAGATCTGGATTTTCGCTGATCGAAGTGCTGATTGCAGGCGCCATCGCGATGGTCGGCCTGTTCGCGACCCTGAACTTGTCGGTCAACGCGGCCCGCGGCAACACCGACCGCCGCGATGCGCAGGTCGCGGGCCAACTGGCCGAGCACGTGCTGGCCACGATTCAGGCCGACGCCATGCAGTGGACTGACGACACGCCGCCAGGTTACCTGGCGTACCTCAACAAGTTGCCAGTTCCGGCCACGCCTGGTGCCGGCACCGCTTGGCTCAACGGACCCAGCGCGCCGCTCTCGGGTGACAAGCGGGTGGGCGGTCTGGGTGCCGACCAAAAATACGATCAGGGCGCCTTGCAGGAGCTGCCCAACGACCGCGGTCAGCGGTTTTGTGTGCACTTTCGCTTGACTTGGGTCTCGACCGAAGTTGTGCGCGCCGACGTGCGCGCCAGCTGGGCCAAGAGTTCGGCTGCCGCCGATGCCTACAAGCTGTGCCCGCCAGACATGATCTACAGTGTCGGCCTTGTCGGCTCGGTGTCTCTGCCTGCACTGATCATGCGCAACGTGTACGTACAATGATGCCCCAGCACACCACCCAAGCGCTGCGGCAACGCGGCTTCAACCTGGTCGAGTTGCTGATCTCGATGGCGCTGGCGACGACGGTCTTCATGGCGATCACCACGCTGTTTGTGCGCCAATCCGAGATGATGCAACAGCAAAACGAGCTCATCGTGCTCAACCGTGAGGCGCGGTTTGGTCTGGACCACCTGCGCCGGGACCTGACGTCGCTGGGCTCGAACACCACGCCCAACAGCTTGGTCGACCCATTGGTGTGCCCCAAGCCTGCCGTGCAGATTCGCGCGCTCACGGTCGACACCACCAATGGTTATGTCGGCGCCGTTGCCTACAATCCCAACGTCGTTCCGACGTCGCTGACCCTGTTTGGCAGCCTCGACATCAAGAACCGCTACAAGTCGTACCGCATCGAGGGTTCGACGATCACGCTGTACGACGGCACCCTGCCGACCAGCCAAGCCGATATGGATGCCATCTTCTCGGTCGATCGCTTCGTGCGGATCGCTGGCGGCGACGGCCAGCAGATGTTCTTTCCGATCGTGGCGACGAGCCAAAGCTCGCGCACGATTACTGTAGGCGGTGTCGTGCCGCGCGTCGCCACCAACAACACCTGTGGCTACACCGGCATCGGCGCCAACTACAACATCGATGTCCAAAACTTCGTGCGCTACCGGGTGGTGGCCGACAGCCGACCGGGGTCGCCGGTCGACAAGGCCAACAAATCGCTGCAGAGCTTGCTGGTGCGCGAGAGCCTCAGTGTCGATGGGATCACGGTCAAGAGCCAGCTGGTTCTGGTGGAAAATGCTGTTGATCTCCAGATTTACGACGTGGGCTACGACAAGGACCCGCTGCCGGATTCGCTCAAGATCGAGGTCAAGCGGCTGGTCGACGAGGTCTTCCAGTCGGGCGGAGCCGGTCTGCTCGGCAACACCAATGCGGCGCGTCCGGAGGCGCTGCGGTTCATGACCGTCAAGCTCAGCGTGCGCACGACGTGGCCGCGCGACAAGCTGGTGCACAAGCCGCGCGATGTGTTCTGGCAACCGCTGGATACCTGGCTTTTGCCCGACGAAGTCACCGGCTCTCACCCGGTGATCAGCGCGGCCGCCCGCGTGTCGTTCCCGACACTGATTTCTCGCAACCTGTAGCCCAAGAAGGTGATGCCTGTGCTTGACGCCGTCCCCCAAGCTGCCACTGTGGCCCAGGTGCCGCATGCCCAAAAGGGCATGGTGCTGATCATGGTGCTGCTGATGATCACCATGCTGGCGATGCTCGGCAGCGCGGCGGCCTTGCGTACGGCGATGGACCTGCGCGAAGGTGGTGCCGAGCGCATCGCGCGGGCGAGCTACCGGGTCAGTGAAGCGGGCACTGTGTCGGTGCTGTCGCTGGCCAGCCAGATGCAGGCAGGTTTTTCGGACTTCGTCAACGGCAAGACCAACAAGACCCTGTCGCTGGTCGATGTCGGCGACACCGTGCTCAACATGGCGGCCAAGGACGGCTCATTTGGCCTTGAGCTTGCCGCGGTCGGTGGCGCCACCTTTGACACTGCGATTGGCGACAGCGATGCCGCGGCTGCCGTGCCTGGCTACGACGCTGGCCGCTTCTGCTTTCGGACGTACAACATGATCACCACTGCCAAATTGGGCGCGGTCTCCCCGTCGTCGCTCCAGCAGATTTTGGCGACCGGGCAAGCCCGGCTGCAATCGTCGATGACGGTTGGGCCTGTGCCCTGTGGACAGTAGCTGGCGACAGTGCGTAGCTGGCGGTGGCCAGCGTGGAGGTGCGCGATGATCCCGGCGCCAATCCCGATGAAGTTGATGTATTGGCCGCGGTTCGCCACGCTGATTGCGCTTGGCCCGTTGGTCGCGGTGTGCGCGGCTGCGCCCACGCTGGCGGCTACCACCGCGCTGCCCGAGGTGCTGTTGGTCGTCGATGCCTCGACATCGATGCAGAATCGCCTGTTCGACGATCTGGCGCCGACCTGCGGCACCGCCACCGACCAGCGCTCCCGCTGGATTGCCGCGCGCGAGATCATCAGCGGCACGTTTCTGTCGTACAAGTGCGCGACTTCCAACTTGCCCTACACTTCTGAAGCGCTGGTGCCACCGGTGCCGCCGATCGGTGCCCAAAAATGCATCACTGGCCTGCCGATGATCGTCGGCACGCCGGTCACGCCGGCGCTGCTGTCGACTGACGTCGTGACCGTCAACAACATCACAACAAGTTCGACGCTGACGTATGCCGAAGGACTGAGGGGGGCGTTGTTCCAGTTTCCCACAGTCAAAGTCACCTTTTCAGCCCTGCCGGCGATCGCTTGGCCTGCGGGGTCGCTCACGATGACGGTCCGTTCGGTGGTGGTAGCGCCGCCCGCCGCCACAACGCTGGTGCTGACCTTGGTGGACCAGAATCCAACGACGAATATCAATAAGTTCCGATGCCTGGCCGCCGGCCCGTCGCGGTTGGTGATCTCTGATCCGGTCACGATTACGCCAATGGCCGCCAACACGGCGGTCCAGTTCAACCTAACCAATGCCGGCTTGGCAGCGTTGTACGCCCGCAAGTCGGCGAGCCAAGTCAATGCGTGGATCGCAGTGACCTCATCGGTCGCTCACTACCCGACGAACTGTCTGGCGACCGGCGCGGCCGTTGCACCCAATACCGGCAACTTCACCTTTTTCGGCGGCGCCTTCGCGCCGCAACCCGTGTTGACGGTGACCAACGGCACGCGGTGCCCATCTGAGGGGCCCAAGACCCACGCCACGGCATCGGGAGTCAACGACGTGGGCGCGACCGTCAACACGCCGTTTGGCCGCGACGGCCTGCTCGACATCTTCGGCCCATCGGCCAAGTTCGCGCTGTTGCTGACCGACAACGTGCTCAATCAGGGCCCCACCGCCGCCGCCGGCTTCTCCTTTGGCCCGGCGCTGACCTCTTACTGGGGCACAGCCAACCACGGCATGATGGATCCGTTCCTGGCCGGCACCTTCAGCGTGCCGATCACCCGGCCCGACACGTTGGCGGCGCGCAACGCGACCTACGCTGCGATCAACACCGCGCTGCAGAACTACGTGCCCAATGGCCCAACCACGCTGGGCTCGCAACTCGACGATGTGCTGCAGTATTTGGGGCCGGGCACCTACATGGACGCCCACTTCAAGACTACCGCCGTCGATCCGGTCAATGGCGACCCCTATGCGAGCTGCCGCAAAAAGCTGGTAGTGGTGCTGTCCGATGGTGGCAGCAACTTCCACGATGGCACCGTCGATGGCCGCACGATTGCGATCCAGACGGCAGCCAAGCTCAGCGCCAACGCGGTCCCGGTTTACGTGATTGCTCTGGGACATCCGGCCAGCGGCGCAAACGGACCGCCAGCCGCGGACTTGCAGTTTCTCAACGACTTGGCTGCTGCAGGCGGCTCCACCAAGGCGATTGTTCAGTCGACGCCGGGGGCTGTGGTCAAAGCCTTGGCCTCCGCGATCGCCTCGACCAGCATCGACGCACAGGCCAACGGTCACCCCGAGTCCACGCTGGCGACCGGCGCTGCAGGCGACGTGCAGCACTCTTTTCAAGCGCTGTCTCAGTTCAACATCAGCCAACCGCTGCGCAGCCAGGGCATCGTCGAAGAGCGGGTGTTCAACTGCACCTCCGGCTGCAAGAACGCGGCCGATCCCGATCGGGCCCAAGTCTGCAGTGTGCTCGATTTTGGCAGCCGGCTGCTGACCCGCAGCGTGGGGCGCCGGCTGTTCACCCACAAGACATCGACGCGCCTGGATATCAACAAATCCAACTTGCTGCCGGCCGACTTGGGCGTGGGCACGGTCGGCGCGCAGCCCAAGCTTACGCTCAACGCGATTGGCGACTGCACGACGTCTGGTAGCTACGACCTGGCGATTGTGGCCGATCGCAATGGCTACCGCGACTCGCTGCTCGACTTGCTACAGTCCAAGACCGGCAGTTGCCGCGAACAAGTCATGGTCGGCGCGCCTTCGGAGTCCCAGCTGGCCGTGCTCGATCCCGCCGACCGCATGGGGCTGCGCGAGCCGACTTTTCAGACCTATATCAAAGCCACCGTGCCGACGTCGGCCGCCTACAGTGCGCTCAATCCTCCCGGCTCAGCGGGTCGGCCGACCATGCTGTTTGCGGCTACCCATGACGGCTTCCTGCACGCTTTTCGTACCGATCGCAACCCGTTGATTACCACCAAGGATCTGCTGTCAGCCGGCGACGAGATGTGGGCGTGGTTGCCCAAGTTCACCCTGGCGCGGCTGTCGTCGCTCAAGCTCATCTCTACTTCGGCGGCTTCCTACCTGGGCGGTTCAGTCACCGTTGGCCACATTGCGCTGCATCGCTATGCCAACGACACCGACGCGCAAGCGGCCCAAAAGTGGCGCGCCGTCGCCGTTGTCGGCGCCGGTGAAGCGGGCGCGGGCTACTTTGCCCTCGATGTCACGGCGCCAGACGACCCGCGGCTGCTGTGGGAGATCACGCCCGACACCCACTGCTGGGGATCGGCTACGGTGGGCGGGGTGACCGGGCCAACTTGTCAGCCCACCACCAAGTACCAGCATATTGGCCGTTCCGTCGGCAAGCCGTACCTGACCACGCTGTATTACAAGCGGGGCACTGAGCTTGCGGCCCAGCATGCGGTGGTGGTCCTGCCGTATGGCATGCCGCCCAGTGTCGCCAGCGTGGTCAATCTGGGCGTGGACGGCACCGGCCAACGTGGAGCAATGGTCATTGAGCTGGAGTCGGGCGATCTGGTCCGGCGGTTTGACACGGCCAACCTCGACCTGACCAATTTCGCGGTTACGGTGACGAACCCGGCCAGCGATCTGGGCTACTTTTGGGCAGATCCAGCGTGCTACAACGCTGGGCCGGGCCAGATCGCCACCCGCTGCTTCTTGGGCGACTCGCGCGGCATGCTGTGGCGGATGGAGCTCTCGGACCCGGACCCGACCAAGTGGGCCATGGCCTTCTTCCACGACGCCTATGGCGGCCCAGGCGCGCCAACCGCGCTGGTGTTGCCGATTCTGTCGGCCAACCGGGCGCCGGTCCTGAGCCCTGCCAGCATTGCCGCCATCGCCCAAACGACCAAAAGCACAGGTGGCATCGCGGTTGTCTACGGAACCGGCTCTGGCAATGACCCTTCGTCGGCGACCCGGCTGCACGTCGCCTATTCGCTGACCGAGACGTTTGCCACGGTAGGCGGGGTCAAGCGCGCGGTGGCTACGCGCAACTGGGCCAAAAAATTGAATGGTTTTGAGCGTTTCATTGGTCCACCGCTGGTGTTTGCCTTCAACGCCTATTGGGCGACCTTTCAAACCGCCAACATTGGCTCGTGTGAGCTCGGCACCGCCCGCCTGTGGGGCGCCAAGTATGACGCTGCGCAGTTCGCGACAGACCCTGAAGACCTGTTTGGCGCTTTTCCCAACCCGAGCAGTCCGAGCAACAAGTCGACCAATTTGGACTACGTCAGTGCCGGAACCGACAAGCCGTCGCCGGTCGACCTGCAGCCGGTACCGGCGTGCCGTGGCGTGTGCAACCCAACTGACGTCAAGTGTGTGGCTGGCCTGACGGGTGGCACCACGCCGCTTGGTGGTCCCAAGCCGCGCTACGAAGTCGGCGTCGCAACCGGCAACGCCACCAAGCAGAGTGCCAACCAGATTCCGTTGTCGGGGGCCAAGCCGACGGTCGGCACGGTGTCGCAAGAGGTGCCACAACCGCGCACTGCCGCTGTCGTGACGGGATGGGACTTGTTGGTCGACTAGCCGTTGCCGCTCTGGCGTGCGGTCCGCACTGTGCAGAGCAGCCACAAACTGCACCGCCGCGCCGCGTGCTGGCTGCGCCGCCGGTCAGCGTGCCGCCTAGCTGCGGACCTGGTCTGCTGTGCGAAGATGGCCAACTGCTGACCGGCTTCCGGGTGCCGCGCGGCTGTCGCGTCGACCACGTGGGCAAATGGGCCAGCCGCTGCACGCTGGCGGACATCGCGCCGGATGGCCGCGCTGTCCACGAATTCTTGACCAGCCGCTACCCGGTCGTCCAGCGCCTTGCCCCAGGCGTGCTGTGGGCAGAAGCGCCACAGGTGGGCACGTTAACGGTGACGATACTGGGCAATCACTCGCAATTTTTGGCAATTCCTGAATTAGCCCCACAGGCGCTCGACACCACCGGCGCTGGCCGCTAGGATCGCGCCATGGCAACTTACCGCACCGACCAAAGCTACATCGCGTCAACCGAGGATCTGCCGTGGGCGTGTGCGCCGGCACCCGGCATTTCCTATAAGTCCCTGCGGTTTGACCCGGAAACGGGCGCGGGGGCGGTGCTGATCCACATGACGCCGCACGCAACCTACCCGCGGCACGTCGCCCACGCTGGCATGGACTTGCTGATTCTGGACGGTGAGGTCGAGTACAACGGCATCCGGGTGCGCCGCGGTGGCTTTATCCACGTGCCGCCTGGCACCGAGAATCAGCCAAAAACTGTTGAAGGATGCGTGATGTACGCCACTTTTGCCGGCCGGGTTGAGAACGTGCATGGCGATTGGCGGTTGCCACAGCCTGCCACTGCGCCGGCCTAGCCGCCGCTAGACGCCACCCACAAAGAACTTCTGCATCACCGCGACCATCGCGCCCAGATCCTCAGCGCCGCAGGTCTCGTGGGTGCTGTGCATCGCCCACATTGGACATCCGACATCGACCACCCGCGCCGCCAGTTGGGCAGAGGTGATCGGCCCAATCGTGGTGCCACAGGCCATATCCTGCTTGACCACGAAGTCCTGCACGCGCACGCCAGCGGCCTCGCACAGCGCCGCAAACGTCGCCGCCGTCTCACCCGTCGTCGCATAGCGATCGCTGGCGTTGGCTTTGATGACCGGCCCCTGGTTGATCCGCGGCGCGTGCTGCTTGTCGTGCAGATCCTGGAAATTGGGGTGCCAGGCGTGCGCCATGTCGGCCGAGATGCAAAACGTGTGGGCAAACGCCTGCTCGGCATCCGCTGACTTGGCGGTCTTGACGTGCCGCCGCGCCACCCGCAGCAAGACATCGCGCAGAAATGAGGAAGCCGCGCCCGAAGATGTCAGCGACCCGGTTTCCTCGGCGTCGAAAAACGCTGCCACCTGCGTGCGCACCGGCTCTGGCTCTTGCTGCACCGACTGGATCAGGGCCCGCAGGCCACACCACACCATCGCCAGATCGTCGTGGCGCGGCCCCGTCACCAGCGACCGATCCAGGCCCACGCGCTGCGGCCGGGCGGCGGGCACCAAGTGCAAGTCGAAACCATCGAGATCGCCAAAATCGACGCCCGACTGCGCGGCCAGCAGTGCGACCACTTCATCGAGGCTGCCCACACCCGAAGCCACGATCGCGTTGAGCATGGTCTGCGGGTTGACTGCGCCCTTGTCGTTCTTCTCGCGGTCCAGGTGGATGGCCAGATCGGGGATAATCGCCACCGGCGCATCGAGGTGCACCAGCCGCCGCGTCACCACCGGCATCCCGGTGACCTCGCTGAACTTGGGCGATCCGCCCTTGCCGCGCACGATCTGGTAGGCGGCACCAGCCAGCGCCAGCGGCCGATCGAACCACGCGCGCCGGATCAGCCCGCCGTGAAATTGGGTGGCCAGCACGGTGGTGCCCGCGGCTTGGCTCAGCGGGTTCAGCCGCAGGCGCAAGTCCGGGCTATCGGTGTGCGCCGCCACCAGCGCGTAGCCGGTATCGACCGGCGATCGTTGGCCGATAACCAACGCGATCAGCGATTTGCCATCGGGATGCACCACGTACATCCGCTCGCCCGGCGCGCCCTGCAGCGAGCCGCCATGCGGCCGAGCGACGAAGCCGGCAGCCTGCAATTGTCGCACGCAGCTGGTCACGGCGTGAAAGGGCGTCGGGCTTTGGTGCAGCCAATCGATGTAGTCATCGGCCGCTTCGCGGTGCTCGGTCGCGGCTGGCAGCGACACGTCGCCTTGGGCCAAGGCCGTTTGGGCCAATTGCACGGGGTCAGTCATGGCATCCTCAGGAACTGTCCAAGATTGGCTTGGACAGTTGGCGTTGGCTTGGTGGGTCGCACGCTCGCGGCTTTGCAAGCCGACTCGCCGCTCGGTCCGTGCCAAAGTGATCGCGTTATTTTGTCACGGTTGCTCAGCGACACCTGCTCAGCGACACCACGAAAAATGCCAACGGCGACCGATCGTCCCCGTGGGTCGACCGATCGCCGCAGCGCCAAAGCGACTCGAAAGGGTGACTAGGTGATGCCAGCGTCAGCGACCGCGTCTTGGCCGATGCCGACCACGTCGATGCCATTCTTCTGGCAAAACGGGATAAAGCCCATCTTGGCGATGCTGCGCAGGGCGCGGGTCGACAAGCGGATGCGCACGAATTGGTTGAGCTCAGGCACCCACAGGCGCTTGACCTGCAAGTTGGGCAACTGCCGCATCTTGGTGTGGACATTGGAGTGGCTGACAGTGTTGCCGTACAGCGGGCGCTTTCCAGTGATCGAGCAGACGCGAGACATAGTGTGGCTCCGGGAACATGGCGGGCCGCGACGGCGAAGGGCCGCAGCGGGGGCAGTAGTTTGAATCGGAGGCACGGCGATGTCAAGACGATTTTGGCCCGCGCCAGCCAGTTGATCCGGCACCTGCGCTAGTCCACACTGGGCGGCCATGCGTCTGGACCGCTACGTCAGCATTGCCACCCACAGCCCGCGCAGCGAGGTCACCCGCCTGATCCGCGGCGGTCACGTCAAGATTGGCACCCAAGTGGTCAAAGATGGCGGGGTCCATGTCACCGTCGGCAAAGACGCGGTCCAAGTCAAAGGCCAGGCGTTGGAAGCTCCAGGCACCTTGGTCTTGATGATGCACAAGCCGCAGGGCGTAGTGACCACCACCGAAGAGGGCGCGGGACCCACGGTGATGGGCCTGATTCCGCGCGACTTGCAGCGCAAGGCCCTGGCGCCGATCGGCCGGCTGGACAAGGACACCACCGGGCTGCTGCTGTTGACCACCGACGGCGACCTGAACCATGCGCTGACCCATCCGCGGCGGCACGTCGAGAGAGCCTACCGGGCTGAGTTGGCCGGCGAGCTGTGCAGCAATGCCGAAGCGCAGTTTGAGCAGGGCGTGCAATTGCAGGATGGTACACTGTGCCAGCCGGCTACGCTGGAGCGCTTGGGACCGGTCAGCGCCCGCATCGTGCTGCGTGAAGGGCGCTACCACCAGGTCAAGCGCATGGTCGCCGCGTGTGGCAGCACCGTGCTGCGGCTGCACCGCGAGCGGATCGGGCAACTGTGGCTCGATCCGTTGTTGCCGCCCGGCAGCGTGCGCAGGCTCGATGGCGACGAACTGCAGGCGCTGGGCGTGGCATGGCCGCAAGACACCGTGGAGTCGGCGTGAACGTACCGGTCAATCCGCTGGTCGAGGCGCCGCGCGTGCGCCTGCTGGCTGCGTTCGAGCGCCCGTACGAGCAGGCAGTGGCGGCGGCGCGCACTTGCTATTCGGGCGCGGGGGTCATCTCGGCCGACCAAGTCTCGGGCATTGGTCTGGATCCAGACAAGCAAGCAGCCCGCGCCGAACAGCGCGATCGGATTGCGAGTTCAACCTACAAAGCCGGCCACCACACGGTGCTGCAGCATGGTCACGTTTCGTTTGCGCTCGATGGCGTGTCGCGGCAACTGGTTTGGTCGGTCCTGCACAGCCACCCGTTTTACAACAGCGAGCAGGTCAGCCAGCGCTACGTCGAAGTCAAGGCTGAGCGCGCGGCGATTCCGCTGCTGCCGCCGCAAGCGGATCGCATCTACCGCGCCGCGCTGCACCAGCAAATGGCCGACTACAAGCAGCTGATGGCGCTGTTGGAGCCAGTTGCCGCGCAACGCTACTACGGCGTGTTCGCAGCGCGGGCCAAGCGGCCGGACAAGTGGAGTAGCGCGATTCACAAGCGTGCCCAAGAGGTTGCGCGCTACGTGCTGCCGGTGGCCACCCACACCTGGATGGTCCACACCATCTCGGTGCTGACGTTGCTGCGCTACTGGCGGCTGGTGGACGAGCCAGACACGCCCGCCGAAGCGCGGTATGTCGTGGGCGAGATGCTGCGGCAGTTGCTGGAGCTCGATCCGCTGTTGGCCAAGCTCGAAGTCGCGCCGCTGGCCATCGATCAGCTGCCCGCGGCCCAACAGTGGCTCAGGCCGCACAGTGTTGCACATCAGCGGGCGATGGCAGACGAATTTGACGCTGAGCTTGGCGGGCGCACGTCCGTGCTGGTCGACCGGTTTGCCAACAACCCGCAGCGGGTGGCCGATGCGGTGCGCGAAGTGCTGGGTCTGCCGCGCAACGCCATGACCGACGAGGCGGCGATTGCTTTGGCACTGGACCCGGCGGCCAATCCGCTGTTGGGGGAGAGCCTGCAGACCGGCGTGCACCAAAAGCTCGGCCGGGCGCTGCACGCCGCGCACTACCTGTTCAAGAAAAAGCTGTCCCACGCGGCAGACAGCCAGGATCAGCGCCACCGCATGACGCCGGGGTCGCGGCCGATGTTGATGGCCTACCTGAGCCCGGAGCCCGATTACGTGGTGCCGCAGCTGGTGGCCGAAGCCGGCGGCGCGATTGCCCAACTGTACCAAGATTCGATGGCGCGGACGTGGCAGGCGATCGCCCAACTGCGCCAGTTGGACGTTGAGCCGCAATGGCTGGCGTATTTGTTGCCCAACGCGGTGGCGATCCGCTTTAGCGAGTCGAGCGACCTGCAAGCGCTGCGCCACAAGCACGCGATGCGCCTGTGCTGGAACGCCCAGGAAGAGATTTGGCGCGCAAGCGTCGACGAAGCCACGCAGATTGCCGATCTCGAGCCGGCGATCGGCAATTGGCTGCTGCCGCCATGCTCGGTCCGCCATCGGGCCGGCGTGCGGCCGATATGCCCCGAAGGCGATCGCTACTGCGGCAAGCCGGTGTGGCAACAGCCGATGGCGACGTGGCAGCGCACGATCTAGCGGGAGAGCGCGATGCTGTCCGTGATTATCAGCAGTTGTCCGCCCGACCAGGCCCAGCGCATCGCCGACGCTTTGCTCGAGCAGCGCGTGGCCGCGTGTGTCTCGGCGTTGTCAGGGGTGACCTCGACTTACCGCTGGCAAGGGCAATTGCAGCGTGACCCCGAGACGTTGCTGATCATCAAGACGCCCACTGACCAGGTGTCAGCCTGCATGGCGGCGCTCCAAGCCGTGCACCCGTACAGCGTGCCAGAGATGGTGGTACTGGCGGCGGATCGCGTCAGCGAGGCGTACCTGCAGTGGGCTATTGCGGAGACGCGAGACCAGCAGCCGCAGCTTCTGGATTGCCCGTCCGCGCCCACTGCGCCGGTAGCTCCGGCAAACCGCGAAAGTGGCGCGCGGCACGCAGGTCGAAGCTGAGCAGCAACAGCGCCGCGTGCTCTGCCGCTCGAGCAACCACCGGCGCCAGGTTGTGGGCCAAGTGCAACTGCGGCTCTGGACCGCCGGTCAGCCAACCCACGGTCTGGCC
Source organism: Myxococcales bacterium (assembly GCA_947499075.1). Taxonomy (GTDB): domain Bacteria; phylum Myxococcota_A; class UBA9042; order UBA9042; family UBA9042; genus SXRM01. Next base: position 877 of record CANMNA010000049.1, on the reverse strand, counting down.
CAGCGCCACCAGCTTGAACTGATGGGGAACGTCGACGGGGCCTGCCGGCAACTCAGCGCGGTCAATGCGGATGGCCGCCCCCTCGGCGATCAGGTCGCCTTGGCGCGGCGAGTCGGTCATGCGGTCCAGCGCGACGCGCAGCACGTCTTCGCCGCTGTTTTCAAACCAGCTGTCGCCCTCTTTGGCTGCCCACTGTTCAAAATCCATGACTTTGAGGTGCTTGCAACTAAACGCCACCGGATCGGACAGCACCGCGGGCTTGTACCCCACCTGATTGGCGACCATAAAGCTCGCGGCGCGGCAGTGGTAGGCCTCTCGCCCGCCCGCCAAGTGCAGCTGCCAGACCATGGGCGGCGCGAGCAAACAGCGGTTGCCGCGGCAGCGCTGCGCTTGCGGTTCGCTGGGACCAGATGACCACGCTTCGGTCGCGCCCACTTTCCAGCGCGCCTCTGGCTCGGTGGTCGAGGGCACTTGCACCGTGACTTCGCTGGCCGTCAACGGCGCAATCCGGACTTGCGCTGCGCCACAGCCGGCGACGCACGCCAGCAGCACGACCGTGTTGGGAACCAGACTGCAATCAAACAAGTTGGAAGTCTTCATACCTGTGGGTTGCCGAGCAACCGGCAAAGGTTTTCGGGCGGGCGCGGGCGTGCACAAAGCGTCACAGATGTGGTCTGGCGCACCGCCACGATGCGTTTCCGACGGCAAAGTCGCTGCGATATCAACGGCCTGAACAAACCGCGATCCCCCGCTTTGAGCGCATCTCTGCGTCACGGCGTCGCTTCTCTCGCTGCGGCGTACCAGAGTACGCCTCGCTCTTTCAGCTCCTTGTTCCTTGTCGAGCGCAGCGAGCAACCCAGCACTGCGCATCTCAAAT
>CANMNA010000048.1 GCA_947499075.1 Myxococcales bacterium | reverse complement strand
CCTCAGTCGACGGCAGCACGGTCGATCACAAAAACGCCCTCGACGCCGCCTGAAAGCGGCCAAATCAGGGTCGCTGCGGAGTGCTGCGATTTTATGCATGGGCGCTATTCGCGCGACAGCGCGCAATTCGGGCGTTCAGTAGCGTTGTGGGCGCAGGTGGTTATGGAGTTGACCGATTGAGGCTGATGCGCCGGAGCCGCTCAGCCACTAGCCCACGGGGCTACATGCGCCACAAGGCAATGCCGCCCAGCAATCCTGCGACATTGCTCACTAGCTTGACGTGCTGCGGCAGCTCGATCCGCACGTTTTTGGCGTTGCCGCCGCCCAAATAGATCAGGCGTGGATTCCAAATCGGGTCGATCTGGTCCAGCGCCTTCTTGAGCCGCTTGTTCCACTCTTTCTTGCCGACCTTTTCCAGAGCCTTGGCGCCCAAAAACTCTTCGTAGGTCTTGCCCTTGCGGAACGGGTGATGGGCCAGCTCAAGATTGGGCACATAGCGACCATCGATGAACAGCGCACAGCCCATGCCGGTCCCCAAAGTCAGCACCATCTCGAGGCCTTGCCCTTCGATGACGCCAAACCCTTGCACGCCGGCATCGTTGAGCACCCGAGTGGGCTTGCCCAGCAATTCCTGCAATTCGTCGCCCAGCGCGAAACCTTGCCAGCTCACGTCGAGGTTGGGCGCTGTCTTGGTCACACCGTTGTGCACAACACCCGGAAAGCCGACTGAAATGCGATCGAATGCGCCAATCGGCGCGACGAGCTGCAAAAGCGCGCGCAGGATCGCGTCCGTCGTAGCGGGGCGGGGTGTCTCGACACGCACCCGCTCGGTCACGGCGTGGCCGGCATTGTCGATGACCAACGCCTTGAGACCTGTGCCGCCGATGTCGATGCACAGTGTCAGCGGGGCGATCGACTGCGCCGCAGAGATCGGGTCAACGGCGTCGCTGATCTCACTGGCCGTTGCCACAGCTTCCGCGGCCTTGACCTTGCGTGGCCGCCCACGCGGCCTTGGTGCTTGGACACCAACATCACCCGACGATGGTGCAGCGACTGGCTTGGGCTTGCGGCCTCGCTTGGCTTTGGGCTCGGCTTGCTCAGTTGCAGCTGCCCTGGTCGGCACGACCACATCCGGGCGAACTTTGGGCGGGCGGCCGCGCTTGGCCGGCACTTTGACTACGACTACACCTGTTGCGGCCGGGGCTCCGGCACCTGCATCGTCACCGCGTCTGGGCGCGGCGCCGCCTGCGTCGGCGGCGACCTTGGGCTTGCGACCACGGCGGGCAGGAACGCGCGCGGGCGCAGCATCAGCGCCATCGGCGGTGGGCGCAACACCAGCAGACGATGCGAAAGAAACAACAATCTTGAGTGGACGGGGCGACATAGCGACCTCACGCGCCCAAATTCGGCAGGGCGCATTTGCGGACATTGTGGCCCACACACGGGCTAAAGTCGAGAGGGGAAAATGGCCGCGATTCCCCGCTTTGAGCGCATCTCTGCGTCACTGCGTCGCTTCTCTCGCTGCGGCGTACCTGAGTACGCCTCGCTCTTTCAGCTCCTTGTTCCTTGATCTGCATCTTAAATCGGGGGCCGCAGGAGATTTCTGTGGGGAATTTAGGGCTGGAGCCATGTGACACGCCTAGCGGGCGAATGTGCCACGGGCTGGTCAATCGGACGCACGGCTCAGCAGTCTTCACAAATCTGCGCGCCTTGCGCGGCCCGCACCGGCTTTAGCTGGTCCGCGCGCCACTGCTGTCGAACGGAAAGTGGGATAGCCCCACGCGATTGCCTTCAGGGTCACGGACATACACGGTCCATGGGCTCTCGTGCACAACAGCTACGCCATGGTGCTGCAGGTGTGCCAGCCAAATTGTCCGGTTGTCCCAGTGGATCTCAAACGCCAGCAGATGCAGGCCCGGCGTCGGATCTTGCCAGCCAGCCGCTGTGCGCTGACCGCGGCACCCTTCGAGCGCGAGCACACCGTTGCCCATACGCAGCCACACCGATCGGTCGCCCACGCCCTCTGGGTCCGGCCAGCGCCGTTCGACGCGCAACCGCATGACTTTTTCATAAAACCGCACCATTGCCGGCAAGTCGGCGCACTGAATCGCCAAGTGGTGAACGCCAAAGGGCGCGATCGGCGGCACGGCCATCTTGGTCTCCTGCTGCGGCTGCGGGCCGCGCGGACGTTGTTATCCGCCACGCCGTCGATCGCGGTCAACTTGGTCCCAGCGACCCTGAGCCGGTTGCCAAAACCGCGCCGTGTCCTTAGTCTTGGCGCTGGCCGACAGCGCGGCGCGGAAGCAATGCAGATGGCACAGCACAACAATTCGCGGAGCAACGCAGGGCGGTGGCCCAGCCGGTGGCCCAGCCGGTGGCCCAGCCGGTGGCCCAGCCGGTGGCTTCTGTTGGTGCCGCGTTTGCTGCCGTTGCTGACGCTGTTGACTGTCGCGATCGCGACCAGTGCATGTGGCAACGCAGAGTTTGAGCAAGTTCGGGGCTACAAAGAGTTCCTGACCAAGGCCCGGCCCCCGCTGCAAGCCATGAACAAAGTGCGTCAGGAGTTGTACGAAGCCGAAGATCTCGACGCGATGCTGATCAAGTTCGACACCGGTCTGCTCGCCAACATTGAGACACTGCAGGCATTGGCTGACGCCGAGAGTGTGCCCGCAGGCAAGCTCGGCGACCTGCACGGCGCGCTCAAGAAGAACATGGGCGACTACGTCACGGCCACCAAGAGGCTGGTCAAGCGGCTCAAGGACGCCAAGATGGCCGACAACATGGACGAGATCCAGCGCGCGATCCTCGAGTGGGGCGCCAAGGACAAGGAGTTTGGCGATCAGATGTCCAAACTTGTCGGTGACTTGAACGGCTACCTTGACCACCTTGTCAAAGGCTGAGCCACGCCAGCGGCGCTGATCGGCCGCCCTGCCACCCAGAATTCAGCAAAACACGAGGTCGTCGGACGCTGGACAAAACGCGGCTCAGTTGTCTCGATTTGCCGCGATTTGCGCCCCTGCGATTTGACCGCACTAGCACGGCTCGGCTACCTTGTGCGGTGTGGTGCGGTACTGCTTGTGCCGCCGTGCCTGCGTCTTTTGGCCCCAAGGTTTTCATGGCGATGCGATATTCTCTCTGCGGTCGATGGCTGGCCACCCAGGCAAGTGGCCGCGCCGCGTTGCTGGCCATGACCGTCACACTGGCTCTTGCTGCTGCCTGCGCAGTCGGCTGCAGCGAGGACCCCGTGCCCGCCAAAGCCGACGCCGATGCCGGCAAGACCGACGTCGCCAAGAGTGACGCCACCAAAGACATCCCCGGCCTGCTCGACGGCCAAGTCTGCCTGCCCGGCTCAACCGACGGATGCTACACTGAGAGCCAGGTCAAGAAGTGCGCGGCCGACGGCTCGGGCTACCAGATCGTCAAGTGCACCGACGACTTCGGCACGATCACGGTGTGCAAGGAGCCGGGCATTTGCGCCGTGTGCGTGCCCGACAGCCAGCGCTGCGACCCCAACGACGCATTGCGCATTCAACTGTGCGATAAGAATGGACAATGGCAAAATGGCGAGCTGTGCAACGCCAACACTGGTCAGGTCTGTGTCGGCGGCGGCGCGTGTGAGAATGCCTGCAGCCGCAACGCCAAAGCCAAGACCTACGCTGGGTGCAACTTCTGGGCCACCGACCTCGACAACGCCTTTGTGCCGGGTGGCACGCGCTCGTACTTCGACGCCGCCAATGCCCAGTACGCGATCGTGATCGCCAACGCCTCGGACAAGTTGCTCAGCCAGGTCACGATCAACACCAACGTCGGCAAGCAAGAGTTCGACAGCAAGATGGACCCGCTGGACTACTCGCCGCTGCAGCCGGGCGACTTGCGGATCTTCAACCTGCCGCCGCGCAACATCGATGCAACCACGCAGGAGCCGCTGGCGTGGCGGGTGACATCGAGCGCGCCGGTGGCGGCCTACCAGTTCAACCCACTGGAAAATGTCAATGTGTACAGCAACGATGCCTCGCTGCTGCTGCCAGACGAAGTGCTCGGCAAGTATTACATCGTGCTGGCGCGCGAGCAGTCGTTTTCGATCCTGCGCGGGTTCGTCACAATCGTCGCATCCAAGCCTGGGCCGACCAAGGTGACCGTGACTTTTGGTCCGACCACCATGAAGACACTGAGCGGCACGGCCAAGAAAATTGTCGATGGCAAGGTCGTGCAGATTCCGATCGCCTCGTATGGCAGCAAGCAGGCCGCTAGTTTTGAACTGGAACAGGGCGAAGTGCTCAACTTGGAGTCTGACAAGGTCGGCTCCGACCTGACCGGCACCATCGTGCAGGCGACCCAAAACATCGCAGTGTTCGCTGGTAGCGAGGCCGCCAACGCCCCCAACACCAACCACTGCAACGTCGACAAGTGCAGCGACAGCCAAATTGCCAAGGGCGACAAGTGCGGCGTCTGCCAATGGGATGGCAAGACCACCTGCAGCAACAACGAGCACTGCCAACAGTTCATCGTCTGCTGCGCCGACCACTTAGAGATGCAGCAATTCCCTGTTAAAGCATGGGGCTCGCACTATGTGGGCATCAAGCTGCGGCCGCGCGGCGAAGAGAGCGACTCGTGGCGGCTGTTGGCAGCCAAAGATGGCACCAAGATCGCGCTGGTGCCGCCGCAAAAAAATCCGTACACCGGCAAACCGATCAACATTCCGGTGCTCGATGCCGGCGAGTGGTTTGAGTTCGAAGCGGGCAAGGGCACCCAAGGTGGCAATTCCACCGATGGCGGGGTCTTTGAGATCATTGCCAAAGATGCCGAAGGCAACCCGGCGCCGATTGCGGTTGGCCACTTCATGCAGTCGCAAGATTCACCTGGACCTGGCGCCCAGCAAGGCGACGCAGGCACCGGCGATCCGGCCTACTTGTTGGCGATTCCGATCGAGCAGTGGCGCAGTGATTACGTGTTTTTGACGCCCAACAAGTATGCATCCAATTGGATATCGATTGCCGCACCTGTCCACCGCAGCTGCGCCGGTACCAGCGCCGTGCACGGCAAAGACTGTGCGACCGACGACGCGTGCGCGGCCCCCGGTGGCCCGGTGGTCGCTGGCCAATGTGCCGACGACGTCGAAGTCGTCATCGATGGCGCGCCGATTCCGCCAGAGTCGTGGAAGCCGGTGAGCAAGAACTACAAATTCACGTGGTTGTCGGTCAATCCTGGTGTGCACCGGGTCAAGACCACCGCTGTCGCCGATCAAGATGGGGTCAAGCAGACCCGGTTGGTGGCGGTAGACGCCTACGGCTTTGACCAATACGTGTCCTACGGCTATCCGGCCGGCTTGGACTTGAAAGACCTTACGCTGTTCAAAGAGCCGGGCGAGCAGTAGCCGGGCCAATTGGGGGGATGTTATGCGCCAGATTCTTAGCCGTTTCAATTGCGGCCGTGTTCCGGCGGCATGGGCCTTGATCGCCGGACTCAGCGTTGCCTGCAGTGCATGCTCTGACGCCGACAAAGCGCCCGTAGCCAGCAGTGCCGCCAAGAACGACACGGCCGCCCAAGCGCCTGATGCCACGTCGACAGGCAAGGCCGACACGGTGGCGGTCGCCGCCGACGCCACGGCTACCCAAGTCGCGACTAAGCTGACGCTTATCAACGTCGATCCCGCGCAGGGCAGCACTACCGGTGGCGACACCACCATGCTGTACGGCAGTGGCTTTGGCGCCAACCTGCAAGTGCTCATCGGTGGCACGCCGGTCCCGGCCGACGCGATCTTCTTGGTCGACTCCGGCACCATCGAAGTGACAACGCCGCCCCACGAGGCCGGGCTGGTCGACATGACCGTGGTCCTGCCGGGCGACCCACCGATCTCGGCGCAGTTGACCGGCGCGTTTCTGTATTACAACGACTTGGTGGTGACCAAGGTTGAGCCGTCGCAAGGCCCGGTCGCCGGTGGCACGCCGATCGCGATTACCGGCACCGGCTTTTCTGGTCAGACTCAGGTGCTGGTCGGTGGCAAGCCGGCCATCGCGGTGCAAGTCGTCGCCGACGATCAAGTCATCGCTACCACGCCGCCCGGCGTGTTTGGCCCCGCAACCGTGCATGTCATCAACCAGCGTGGCGCAGGCCTGCTCAAGAATGGGTTCTTCTACACCGCGCCGCCGGTGCTCAGTGCCGTCGCACCCGCCGCAGGCCCAACGTCAGGTGGCGCGACCGCGCAAGTGTTTGGCGTGGGCATCACCAAGGACACTGAGATTCGCTTTGGCGAAGCCCAGGCCGCGATCACCGAGGCTGGCAAGGGTTGGCTCAAGGTCGTCACGCCGCCCGGCAAAGGCACCGTCGACGTCAGCGCCAAGACCAAGTACGGCACCGCAACCTTGCCAGGCGCCTACGTCTTTACCGACGATCAAGGCGCTGCCGGGACCCAGATTCTGGCGATCTCGCCCAAGTCCGGCCCAGTCGGCGGCGGCAACACCGTCGCCGTGGTCGCAACTGGCTTGGTTTCCGCCTCGGACACCACGCTGCTGATCGGCGACAAGTCGGCCAAAATCTTGTCGGTAGTGCCCAAAGACCACGTGGTGATGGCGTTGGTGCCCAAAGCCTTTGGCTCAGGCGCGGTTGACGTGACCCTGCTGACCAGCAAGGGCAGCCATACGGTCGCTGGCGGCTACACCTACAGCGAAGTGCTGAGCATCGCCAAGACCACCCCTGCGTCTGGACCGCCGGACGGCAACACCAAGATCACCATTACTGGCAACGGCTTCGCCAAGGGCACCGCCTCGGTCAAGATCGGCGCGCTGATGGCCAGCACGGTGGTGGTGGTCTCTGACACCGAAATTCAGGCGATTACGCCGCCCGGCAGCCCCGGCTACGTCGATGTGGCGGTCAGCAATGGCCAGACCAGCGCGGTGCTCAAGGGCGGCTTTGCCTACACCAGCAAAGATCTCAAGATCTACGTGCCGTACCCGGCGACCGGCGCGCAAGCCGGCGGCACCTACGTTCACGTGCACGGCACCGGCTTTGTGCCCAACCTCGAAGTGCGGTTCGGCGGCAACTTGGCCACCCACTTCACGTTTATCGACTCTGGCCACGTCACGGTCAAGACCCCGCCGGGCAAAGTCGGCGCGGTCGATGTCGAAGTGGCGGCCAGCGGCCAGAAGTCCACACTGCCCAAGAGCTTTACCTACTTCAACCCGGCCAATGCTTACGGTGGCACCTGGGGCTCCGACGTCGACGGGACGCTCAATGTGACCGTGCTCGATGCCAAGTCGGGCGACCCGGTGGCCGACGCCTTCACCATGCTGTGGACCAGCCCAGCCACGCCCTACCAGGGTTACACCAACTCCGCGGGGCAAATCACGTTTTCGGGCGACGACATCTACGGCAAGCAGATGGTCTCGGCCAGCAAGACCGGCTACGAGTCGGCCAGCGTGGTGCTGTTCGATGCCGCCAATGTCACGCTGTTGATGAACCCGATCCCGCCACCCAGCCCCGGCTCGCCACCGCCCGGCGGTCCACCGCCCAGCGTGAGCGGCAAAGTCATCGGCTTGGACAAGTACGTGTTTGTCCCGGTCGGTTCCTGCAGCGAAGCGATGAGCAAGGGCCAAGCGCCCGGCGGTCAATGTCAGGCCTGCAGCAGCGACGCCAGTTGCGCCGCAGGCATGCAGTGCCTCGACATCGGCAACAACAACGGCATGCGTTGCGTCAAGCCGTGCGCTGACGGTTGCGGTGGCGCGTTTAAGTGCTACGCCTACGGCGAAAAAGCCATGTGTGCGCCCTCGGCCGGCGAGATCACCTCGGTGTGTTACCACAGCAAGCAGACCATCTTGTCGCGCAACAACTGGCCGCCCGAAGGCGCGGGCTTCGAAGCCAGCGCCAAGACCGGCTACAAGTACAAGATCACCACCGCTTACGGCGAGATGGCGATCGTGTGCTTTGGCGGCTACAAGAAGCAGGGCGCACTGCTCATCGCGGGGGATGCGACGTCGCTGCAGAACTTCACGCCGACGGTGATGGGCGTCAAGCGCCATCTGATGGTGCTGCCCAAGGAGAAGTACGAGACCATCGACGTCCAGCTCACGGTGCCGTTGACCGCCAAGGCCAACGTTCGGCTGGACAATCCGCCGGCGTGGACGCCCACCAACGGCGGCTACGTGCTGACCGCGGCGTGGGGCTATCTGGTGTTCGGTGGCGACGGTGCCATCCAAATGCCGGGCCAGGATCAGAAGTTCTTGTCGCCTTTTACCGATACTGACCCGGACAAGCTGGTGGTCAACTACCTGCCGTCGGCGCTCGCGGGCGACATCCACGATGCGTCGATCTCGCTGTTGGGCCTAGACGTGCAGATCGCTGGCCAAGAGCAAGTGCCGGTCAGCATCACGATCAAGAATGACATCAAAGATTTGGGCAACGACGCCATGTTGCGACGGCTGGGCAACGGCGACTTTGAGTTGATGCCGACCGGCGTGCCCAAGAACATCTACGGCATCTGGGGCACCAGCAAGTCCGATGTGTACGCCGTTGGCGCCCAAGGCACGCTGGTCCACTGGAACGGCGGCGGATGGACCCTGCAAAAGTCGTTCGGCGACGGCAAGGCCGATGTCAAGGCGGTGTTCGGCAGCGACGCGGGCCATATCTGGGCCGCCGGATGGAGTGGCATCGCCGCTGCGTTTAACGGCACGGCTTGGAAAGACCTGCCGATGCTGTCAGGCAATGGCAACTTCAACGGTGTCTTCGCATCCGCTTCGCCGACCGCTCCGGGCGGCTACGACGCGTGGTTTGCCGCGGCCCAAGGCCTGTACCGTGTTGTCAGCCAGGGCGGCAAGGTCGGCGTGATGAAACACAACCCGACGCCTTACGGCAACTACTTGGGCATCCACGGCACCGACAAGGACCACGTGTGGGCCGTCGGCATGTACGGCAGCGTTGCCAAGTGGGACGGCAACGTCTGGAAGCAGCAGCCATCGGGGACCTCGATCGCTTTGCGCTCGGTCTGGGCCGCCACCGCCACCGCCATCTATGCTGTGGGCGAAAAGGGCCAAATCCTCAAAGGCGACGGCACCGGCTGGAAGCCCATGCAAAGCCCGACGATGCAGACGCTGTTGAGCGTGTGGGGCGCCAGCGAGAGCGACGTGTGGGCGACCGGCAACCGCGGCGTGGTGGTGCACTACGATGGCAAGAAGTGGAGCCAGGTGACCACGCCGCCGATGGACAAGACGCTGTCGGCCATCTGGTCAACGGCCGCAGGCGACGTGTTCGCGCTGGGCGAGCAAGAGCTGCTGCTGGGACCGATTCTGTACCCGCCGCTTGCGCACACGCCCAAGGAAAACGCGACGATGGTCGGCAATACGCTGAAGTGGACCGTCGATCCGCAAACAGTCGAGCCGCACTTCAACTACATCACCATCGGAATTCCGGGCATGGGCCCCGACACGCCGGTGTGGAACATCATGACCAAAGGCTCTATTTCTGAAGTGGAATTGCCCGACTTTCCGTCGATTCAGGGCACCCCCGGCATTCCCAAAGGCCAGCAGCTGCGGCTGACGATTATCCGCGGCTACAAAGAAGGCTTTGACATCGACCACTACGACACCAAGGATCTCGACACGCTGACGTGGCGGTCGTGGTCGCTGCACACCTTTATGTTCACGCGCCAGTAAGCGCCACGCGCTCGGGCCGTGCCAAGGGATCGATGATCGCCACTGATTTCCAGTTCGCAGCCTGCGTCGTTGCCTGCGCTACGGCGAGCCTGCTGCCCCTGGCGGGCTGCGACGAAACGCCGACCACGACCGCAGACGTTGCTGTCACCGCCGATGCCAGCAAGACCGACCAAAGCGCCGTCAGCGATGGCACGGCGTCGGCTGACGGCACGGGTGCCAAAGACGGCTCTGGGACGGGCAGTGATGGCACCAGCCCCGCCGATACCGTCGTCAGCCCAGGGGTCCTTGCGGCCCGGTCGCTGCGCTATGAGATCAACCTGCACGGCGCTTGGGGCGCATCCCCCGATGATCTCTGGGTCGTCGGCGACAAAGGCGCGATCCTGCACTGGAATGGCAAGGCGTTGGTGGCGCGGGACAGCGGTACCACCAAGAACCTGTATGCCGTCGGCGGCACCAGCGCCAGCGATGTGTGGTTCGTCGGCGACAGCTCCGTCGCCTTGCACTGGAACGGTCAGTCGCTTGTCGAGCAATCGCCCACCGATACCCAAGTGCCACTGCGGGCCGTCGCCGCTTCTGGTCAAGACACCCTGTACGCCGCTGGCGACTCCGGCACAATCTACAGCCGCTGCTGTGGTGGCAGCTGGAAAATAGAAAACGCCAAGGCTTCCTTTAACTTGCACGGCATCTGGTCCAACAGTCCCGGCCAAGTGTGGGCGGTCGGCGAGCAAGGCCAAGCCGTCAAGTTGGCCGGCGGCATCTGGACCGTGACCTCACTGCCCAAAGCCAACAAGACATTGCGCGCCATTACTGGGGCCGCAAGCGGCAAGCTCTACGCTGTCGGCGACAGCAGCTTTCTAGCCGGGACCAGCGCTGGTGCTTGGGAAGTCACGCTGGCCAATGATCCTGACAACCGCGACCTGCTGGGCGTGTGGGCAGTCAGCGACTTGGAGGCCTGGGCCGTCGGCGCCAAGGGCGCGCTCCTTCACCTGTTCGACAAGAAGTGGCAGTTGGACCAGATCTCTGGTACCTACATGAAATTGAAGACCTTTGAGGCGCTTTGGGGGTGGTCAACCAAAGCTGGGCCAGTGGATGCCTTTGCCTTTGGGCCTGATGGCGCCGGCATTCGCTACGACGTGGCGACTCAGAAATGGCAAGACTTTCGGGCGGAGACCACCGCCGACTTGCGCCAGGTGGTGGCCTACCCCAATGGCTCGTTTGTCGCGTGTGGCAGCGCCGGCGTGGTCCTGCGCGCTGCCGACGCGACGGCCCCGTTCTACGACTTGGCGGCGCCGATCACCGGCAGCGATGTCAACGACTGTGCGCCGCGCGGCGAAGAGCTGTGGCTGGCGGCCGATGACGGGGTCGTTGCCCAACTCGCCGCCGGCAAGTGGACACTGCACAGCACGGGCTTGACTGCGCCGGTCCGCGGCGTGGCCGATGTCGCGGGTCAGGTGCTGGCCGTGGCCGAAGATGGCAAGGCGGCCCTGCGCAAAAGCGATGGTACATGGCTGTTGGAGCCGACTGCGACGCAATTGCCGCTGCACAGTGTCGCTGCGGCCGGCGGCGACGCCTTTGTGGTGGGCGCAGTTGGCACCGTGCTGCGCCGCACTGCGGCCGGTCAGTGGACCAAAGAGGCGATCGCCGAGACCGGCGACCTGCAGCGGGTCATTGCCTGGGGCAACGGCGAAGCCATGGCCGTGGGCGACGGCGGCGCGGTGTGGCTGCGCCAAAATGACAAGTGGCAGAAGGTGTTTGAGTCTCCTGGCTTGCCTCTGTACGGCGCGATGCGTAAGGCCGACGGCACCCTGGTGGCGGTCGGATGGGCGGGCGCGCTGGTGGTCGGCAAGCCGGGCGGTACCTTTGCCAAGCTCGAGACCAAGGTCGCCAACGTGCTGCGCGGCATCGCGTTGGGACCCAAGGGCGCACTCGCCGTGGGCCTCAAAGGCGGCGTGTTCGGCGTCGCGGAGAAGCTGCCATGATGGCTCAGGCTTGCGCCCACCACCTGCTGCGATCTACCACAACCTTGGTGCATCGTGCTGCCACCGTTGCGGCGCTGGCGCTCGCCGCCGCTTGTTCTCAAGACCCCGTCGCCGCGCCTGACGCCGCAGGTGACGCCGCTGCAAGCGAGGCGGTGGTCGCACCGGCAGATCTTGTTGCGGTCGACAGCGCAGTTCCTGCCGACGTGGCCGCCGAAGATATCCCGCAAAAGCCGCTGACCAAAGGCATTTGGACCCAAGTCAAGGTGCCCGCCGACCCCAACGTCAGCCTGCATGGCGTCTGGACCGATGGCACCACCCGCGCCGTCGCGGTCGGCAGCAACGGCACAGTCATTCAAAACGATGGGCTGGGATGGGCTGTGGCCAGCCAGAGCAAATTTCCAACCTTGCACGGCGTAGCTGGCGGGCCCGGCGGCGGCAACACTTTTGCCGTCGGCTTGGGCGGCACCATCGTTCAAGCCGCGGGCAGCGATGGCGTGCTGGGCCCGGCATGGGGACCCCCGGGCGGATGCGCCAAGCCAGCAGACTGCGACGACAAGGACGCCTGCACCGCCGACAGCTGCGACGCTGGCGTGTGCGGCCATGAGCCATCGGGCACCGCCGGTTGCTGTGGTGGCCCCCATTTCGCCGACGCCTTCGACAAGGGCTTGGGCAACTGGGTCGTCACTGAGACCAAACAGGTGCCCGAGGGCGGCATCGTCTGGAAGGCCGCCGCCATGACCGGCAAAGACGGCGGCAAGCGCGCCACTAGCCCGCCCAACGCCGCGTATTTCGGCCTGACTGAGGTCGCCTGCGACGGCGGTATCGGCTTTTGTGGCAGCTTTGACAATGGCAAAGTGGTCGGCGCCAAGCTCGAGTCGCCCAGCTTCAAGCTGCCCAAGGCCGCCAAGATTACGCTGTCGTTTCAGCTGTTGATCGACGTCGAGAGCGGCTATTACGACCAGCTGCAATTCTGGGTCGTCAGCGCCGGCGGGGCCAAGCAGTTGATGTGGGACAAGCAGCAAAAAGTGCCGACCGGCACCACCAACGGCAAGTTCGCGGTCCAGACGATTGACTTGACCACTTTTCAGAACCAGCAGATCAAGCTCGAGATCTCGTTTGACTCGATGACCAAGAGCAACAACGGTGGCGAAGGGGTGTTCCTCGACGACCTGGTGGTCGCCAGCACCTGCGGCGCGCCGCTCTCAGGTGCCAAGAGCCTGACCAAAGGCACGCTTTTCAGCGTGTGGGCCGCCGCCAACGACGACGCCTGGGCGGTCGGCGAAGCTGGGTTCACCGCCCATTGGGATGGCAGTGCCTGGACCGCAGCCGGCGGTGGCAAGTCGCGCGATGTCTACGGCATGGGCGGCACCGCCAAGCTGGGCTTTGCGGTGGGCGATCAGGGCCTGGCCGCCAGCATCGGCAACGGCGGCTTCAAGCTCGGCAGCGTCGCGACCGACAAGCAACTGCGGGCGGTCGCCGCCGTCGACGACGGCAAGGGCGCCATCGCTACCGCCGTTGCCGTGGGCAGCCAAGGCACCATTGCGGTTTACAAGGACGGCGCCTGGGGGGTGGAAGTCGCCAAGGGCTTGGCCAGCCAAGAACTCAGCGGCGTGGCCGCCTTCGCCGACGGTAGCTTCGCCGCGACCAGCCAAAACGGCACGATTTGGAGCCGCAGCGCCGCGGGCACCTGGCAACAGGCCAGCAGCGTCGGGTTGCCCCTGCGCGCCATCGCCGCCAGCGGCCCCGACAGCGCGTGGGCGGTCGGCATGTCCGGCGGCTTGGCCGAGCGCAAGGGCGGCCAGTGGTTGATCAATCCGCAGCTGCCGGGCAGTGGCAACGCCAACGCGGTGTGGTGCCAATCGCACGACGACTGCATGGCCGTCGGCGACGGTGGCGTGGCGTGGCAGCGCGCCGGCAAAGTTTGGACGCAGCAATCCACCGCGACCAGCGTCAACTTGCAGGCGGTGTGGGGCGCCCAGCCCGACTCGATCTACGCCGCGGGTCTGCTCGCCAGCATCGTCCACTATGACGGCCAGGGCTGGTCGACCATGACCGGACCGCCGGGCATCGACTGGCGGGCGATCTGGGGCACCGCAGACAACGACGTGTGGGTCGGCGGCTCAGGCGGGGCAGTTGCCCACTGGGACGGCGACAAGTGGCAGTTGATGGTCGAACCCGTCACCGACACGCTGCGCTGTGTGTGGGGCTTGTCCGGCTCCGACTTGTGGGCCGTCGGTGAGAAAGGCGCGATTTACCACGGCAACGGCGCCGGGTGGCAAAAGACGCCGATTGAGCCGTATCAGCCGGACAAAGAGCAAAAGCCCTACGCAGTCAAAAGCATTTTGCTGGCGGTGTGGGGTGCAGCCAGCAATGACGTGTGGGCAGCCGGCGAGCCCGACGACAAAAACCACGGCGTGTTGGTGCATTGGGACGGCAAAGTCTGGAAATACGTGCCTTTGCTCTACGAGTTGCCCAAGACCATTCGCGCGATTTGGGGCTGGTCGGCCGACAACATCTTGATGGCCGGCACCCAAGGCACCGTGATGGCGTTTGACGGCAAGGCCGGCAGCATCGGCCAGATGGAAGTGCCGACGATTGCCACCCTGTTCAGCATTGCCCCGTACGGCAAAGACGTGCTGGTGGTTGGCGATATCGGCACCGTTTTGCGCTACAGTCCGCCGCCCAAGCCCGTAACCAAATGAGGTCGCTGATGTGCCTGCGCCGTCTGCGCCTCCTGGTCCTCGCCGCGGTCATGGCGGCTTCGCTGGGCGGCTGCTCGGATACCACCCAACAAGGCTTTGTGATCCCGACCGATGCCCATGGCAAGTTCGATGTCGGCAATCTCGATGTCAAAACCGGCGATGGCGGATCGACATCGGACAGTCAACTGGCCGCTGACGGCGCCAACTCAGCTGGTCAGGATGGTGCTGCTGCTGCTGATGGTGTTGCCGCTACGGCGCTGCAATTCGCGGTCGAAAAAGACGATTTCGGCGGCAGCTGCGAGACGCTGTGCGCGCTCCTGGTCAACCAAAACGCGATTCGCAAGATCGGCGTGCGCTACCTGGTGGCGGGCAAGCCGGCGGGGCCGGATATCGCCGTGCAGTTTGAATTGCCCGATCCGACGGCCAAGCAAGTCGTGGTGCTCACACCCAACGTGTTCACCGACGAAAAAGGCGAGGCGTGGGCGGAAATCAAGTCGACCAGCGACCTCGGTGTAGCTGCTGTGGTCGTCCGTGTCCCCGATGATCCCGGGGCAGGGCAGTTGACCTACAACCTGACGGTGCAGTCCAAGGCCAAGGGGCCGCTGACGATTACCCTGCACTATGCGGGCGCCAATTTGCTGAGCGAATTTGGGGCACTGCAAGCCCGGCTGGTCAAGCAGGTCGCGGGAGCGCCGGCATGCGCGACGCTGGATTTGGGCGACTCGCTGCCGCCTGCGGCTTGGACCAGCCCGAACTTGCAGTGGAACAAGCCGTGGGCGCTGACTTTTCCCAGCCTGGCGGGCTGGGTCCAAAAAGAAGCCGGGCCAGATGGCACGGTGATGTTTACGGTCATCGGCATCGCTCAGTCGGTCAAGGGTGGCACCAAGCCGATTGCCGGCGGATGCGTCGACACGGGCGTGGTGGTCAAGCTCAGCGATCAAGGCGTGGTCATCGGCGACGACGTGATCGTCGACATCAAGGACTTGCCGCCGCGTCTCAAGGGCATCTACGACCTGACCAGCCACATCGATCTGCTGTCGATTCTGCCCGATCCAGTCGAGATCGTGTTCAAGACGATTCTGGACGTCGTCAGCGATCCGATCGCGGGGCTGCTGGGGCTGGCCTGCAAACTGGGCGGCAACACCTTGAATTCGCTGTGCGGCTACGTGTTCCAAGATCCCAAGAATCCGTCGATCAAAGACTTGACCGCGGTCGGCGACATTGTGACCAAGTTCTTAAACGCCATCTTGCTGAGTTACTTGCCGCCGCAGGTCAAGCAGGGCATGTCGACCGGTGCCGACCTCAACGAAATCCTGACCAACCTGGAGATGGGCGGCACCTTTGAGTTCAAAGCTGAGCCCGACAACGCCGGCTTTTTGCCGGCTGCCCAGACCAAAGAGACGTGGACCACCGTGACCTACAAGTGGACGCTGGGCCAAACGTGCAATGCCCAAGACCCCAAGTGTGGCAAGAAGACCTTTAACATCGAAGCGTTTCAGGCTGATGCCATCGTCGGCAAGTTCGACTTGTGGCGCGACGCGGTGCTCAGCCAGATCAAGATTGCCAAGCATGCTCTGAACGTCAAGTGGGGCGCGCTCATCAACTACATCGTTCAAAAACAGCTGCTTCCGGCGATCACGGCTGATTCCAAGAATCCCAATGCACCGGTTGTGGACAGCTACGCCAAGCTCATCAAGACGCTGATGGCCGGCAAGCAATGTCTGGTCAAGGACACCTGCTGCAACGACTTTGCCAAGCAACTGGCGAGCAAGCAGGGTCTGCTCAAGGAAGATTTCCTGACCTCGACCTGCGAAGTGCTGATTACGTTGGGCACCAGCTTTTTGGAGCAGCAACTCAATCAACTCGATGGCACCACCGGCGACCCGACCAAGAACAGCGGTTTGCTGCTTGGCACCGACAAGTGCCCGATCTTTGAGACCAACCAGGATCAGCTGATCGACATCATCGGTGGCGTGCTGGCCAAGGATCAGTGCCACTGGGACATGACCTTGACCATTGGCGGCAAGCCCAATGCCATCAAGGGTATGTTCTACGCCACCCGCCAGCAGTAACCGTCGATGGGTCTGCTGCCGCCCCTGCGCAAGATTTTGGTGGTCCAGCACGTGGCCTGTGAGCCGCTGGGCACGCTTGACCCGCTGCTGCGGCGGCGCAAGGTCCGGGTGCGCTACCACAACGTGGCGCGCGCGCCTGACCTGCTGCCCGACCTGGGCGGATGCGATGCGCTGATCGTGCTGGGTGGCCCGCAGAATCTGGACCAGCAAGACCGCTATCCCCACCTCAGGCGCGAGTTGCAACTGATTGACGCCGCGCTGGGCCGCGACATGCCGATTTTGGGCATTTGCCTGGGCGCGCAGCTGTTGGCCCACGCGCTGGGCGCGCAAGTCGGGCGCAATCCGGTGCGCGAGCTGGGATGGGGTGAGCTGGTGTTGCGCGAGGCGGGCAGGGCCGATCCAGTGCTGTCGGCGCTGGGGCCACGGGCGCCGATGTTTCACTGGCACGGGGATACCTTCGAAATTCCAAACAGTTGTGCACATCTGGCCGAGTCCGCGCTGTGCCCCAATCAGGCTTTTCGCTATGGCGACCGGGTCTATGGGCTGCAGTTTCACATGGAGGTCGACGAGGTCCTCATCGGACGCTGGCTGGGTGTGTACGCCGATGAGCTGGCGCAGGGTGCGGGGGATCCTGACCAGATCGCACGCCAAACGCTCAGTGACATCGGTGACCTACAGGTCCGGGCCCAAGTCGCGTTCGGTACGCTGCTGCAGGTCTGGGGCTGGCAGCCGCGCTCAGCTCCGCTGCAGCTGGGGCATCGCATGACCGCGCCGGTTTGGGACGGTGACAATTGAGCGGAACAGGTTGGCCCGGACAAGGCAATCGCCGTGGGCGAAAGTCGGTTGTCGGTGCCGCCATTGGGTCAACGGCTAGCGGTGCTGGACCCGTTCGCTATCCTTTTAGCTGAGTCCCTAGGTCGCCTAGGACCGACACAACGCCATTCGCCATCACCGTCGCCACCGAGCGCATCTATGTCTACGCTGAGGATCATCCCCCACCTCACGCTCACGTTCGGCTCGACGATGGGCCTCATGGCGAAATCCGATGCGCTGTACCGGGCGGCGCTGTTTTGCCAGACACCCGCCCGACCTGCAAAGCGTTGCTGGCTTGGGCAGCGCTGCCGCCGCAGGTGATTCCGCATATGGACGAATTGGCAGCGGCCTTTGACCGACTCAATCCCAAGCGAGCTAAACCGTTGGCGCCACGTCGTCAGATCGGCAAACGCAAGCGGCTGTAAGCCAATAGCGCTTCAGGAGAACCCTGCAACCGCAGAAAATTGAAGTCGTGGCCGCCTCGGCACCCCAGACTTTGGGGCGCGCACGCTTGTCCGTTCGGGGACTAGCTGTCTGGTTCGCTGACGGCTTGCCCAGCCATGTCTCCCGCGGGGAGCTGGCCAAAATGACAGGCAGCCGATCCGTGGGCGTGGCAATCGACGAGGACATGGGGACGGTCGTCCTAACCCTTGCTGACGGCTGCCATTTTTTCCTGCCCTGGGATTATTTTCGCTATCGTGCTGATCCAGGCTATCGGGCTGTGATGATCCAATTTGCCGAGGAATCGGAGGGGCAGCTTGCGACGCGCATTGCAGCGTGGCGACGGCACAGCGGTCTATCCCAACTAGCGCTTGCCGAGGCGGCGGACTTGCCTGGCACGGCTGTCAGTCGGATCGAGTCAGGCGCAAAAAAGCCCTCGCTTAGGGTGCTTCGCGCCCTAGCTGCGGCTTTCGGGATCACCGTCGGCGAGCTAGCCTGCAGAGATCCCACCGGACTCGCTGCGTAACGCTGCACCCTCACAAGGGCTCCAGCGTACCGACTAGCGTGCAAGGACGCCTTTGCGCACCACGACTTTGGCCAGCTCGATCACGAGCTGAATTGTGGCGTCGCTCTCGGCCCGCATCAGCTTGGTCAACTCGACGATAGCCTGCCGTTCGCCTTTCGGATCTGCCAGCAGTAACTCACTTGCGGATACACCTAGCGCCGCCGAGATCACTGCCACTGTGCGGGGCCGAGGGTAGCGCTTGCCGCACTCAAGGGCGCAAATTGCGTTGGTGCTCAGCCCGGCGCGCTCGGCCAGTTCCTCCTGCGTCATGCCGAGCTGCAGGCGTCGATCTCGAACCTGCTTTGACAACAATTCCATTGACGACGGCGTGGACATTGTCGCTACAGTAGCCAAGCCCGCACGATTTCCAAACAATCATATTGCGTATGTTGACACACACTATTTGAGTAATCTACCCCGTCGGGCATGAGGGGCGCAGATCGCCGACCGAGCGCACGCTCTGTTTTGATTTAACTTAATAGTTACAACGAAATATGTGAAAGCGCCACTTCCTCCAGCGGCGTATGGGCGCATCCGGCCGCGGCGGCCGGACCGGGCCCTAGTCGGGCTCGCTGCCAC
>CANMNA010000047.1 GCA_947499075.1 Myxococcales bacterium | reverse complement strand
TTCACATCGACGGCGTGGTTTGGCACCTCGATGTCGGCTCATCGCATCCTGGGGCTGGAGCAGGTCCCAAGGGTTTAGCTGTTCGCTAATTAAAGCGGTACGCGAGCTGGGTTCAGAACGTCGTGAGACAGTTTGGTCCCTATCTGTCGTGGGCGTAAGATACTTGAGAGGATCTGACCCTAGTACGAGAGGACCGGGTTGGACGCACCTCTGGTGTACCGGTTGTCACGCCAGTGGCACCTGCCGGGTAGCTATGTGCGGAAGGGATAACCGCTGAAAGCATCTAAGTGGGAAACCCGCCTCAAGATGAGGTATCTGGCGCAAGCCATTAAGACCCCTCGAAGACTACGAGGTTGATAGGCTGCAGGTGTAATACAAACGAGCCGAGCAGTACTAATCGGTCGACCGCGTGTCACCGCATTGGCATCTTGTTGTCCTTGCGGCTGCTGCTGAAGTCCGTCAAGAGAAGAAGCGCATCTGGCCGAGCGAAGAAGTGGTACAGCAATGTCCACAACAGAGCCGACAGACGCTAAAAGTGAGACCGCACGGGAGCGCAAGCAACCGGTGGATGTTCACGGGCTGGCCAGCAAGGTCAGTGCCGTACGGGTCGCGCAAGCGACACAGAATCTCGAGAACGCTACACATGCACTTTGGCATCGGATGTTTCATCCACCGCAGTCTTTCGGGACAGCGACGGGTGTGAGCAGCCATGTTGAGGTGGACGCAAAATTGCCAACTGATTGTGTTCGGCCCGCCTGTTGAGGGCGTGAGCCGGTGCGCTGCAAGATAGGTCACATTTTCCGGTGGTCATAGCGGAGAGGTCCCACCCGATTCCATTCCGAACTCGGAAGTTAAGCTCTCCAGCGCCAATGGTACTTGATGGGAGACCGTCTGGGAGAGTAGGACGCTGCCGGAAAATTTTGTAGGAACGGCCTCGCAGGCCCAATCGGATCGCTAGCTGGACATCGCAAGATGGAAAGCAAACGGTCTAACGGTTGGAAAGTCTGCGGGGCCGTTTCTGTTTTTGCGGCTTGCTCAGCTGTTGTTTGCCAGCCGGCGCCGGTAGCGTACCAACAGGACCAAGCTCACCAGATCGACGAAGAGCGCTTGGACCGCAGCCATCGGCTTGACTTGACCGCCGTAAGCAGAGCAACTGCTGGTCTGTTGGGGGCCTTTCCGCTGGCTGCCAGTGACTTGCGCCGCCGTCTCTTCGGCGGCTACCGCGTCGGCACCTGGCCCGGCATCGCTCAAGCTAGGCGTTGTGGTCGCCGGTAGACTTGCGACTTGGGGCGAACTACAGGCCTGATTGCCCTGTGGGTCGATTGCGCAGGCAGTCCACGTCACCTGTGTGCCAGCTGCGGGTGCAAGTTCAGCCCAGAACAAATCGCCACCGACAAAGCGCGCTTTGACCTGGGTCGGCGTGCCCAGACCCTGTGTCGGCGCCCACAGCACGTGTGCACTTTGCAGCCGCGGGCCGGCATCGGTGGTGTGGCGGTCTGCCACCGCAAAACGCACAACGAGCTTGCCGGGCTGCGTCGGCAGGGTCAGCACCTGCATGCGTGTGATCTTGGGCGGATGCGTGTCCTTGGGCTGCTCGGCAGTGCCGAGGTACAGCCGATTGGTGAAGTCGCCGCCCTCACCTTGGGCCGTGACCGCATCGAGCCTGCCGTCGCCGTTGATGTCGCCGAAGTCTAGCCCAAGGGTCGAGTCGCTCACGGCGGGAAAGGTGCCAGCGACTGCCGAGAAATGGCCGACGCCGTTGTTGAACAGCGTGCGCTCCACACCGGAGAGCGAGGCGACAACCGCGTCCAGATCGCCGTCATTGTCTAAGTCGGCGCACTGGACCTCATTGTCGTCGGCAAAGCTGTTGCCGGTGATCTGGGCCAGCGACTGGTCGGCAAAGTGCCCCTGCCCGTCGTTGATGAGCAGCTGCTCCTGCAGATTGGGGCCACCGTTGTCCAGCCACAGGTCGAGGTCGCCGTCGCCATCGACGTCGCACACGTCGGGTCCGTAGACATAAGGGCCTGGTTGATCAGGCAAGTCTGCATTGGCGTCCGTGAAATGGCCGGTGCCGTCATTGCGAAAGAACAGCGAGTCGCCCTTGCGGCTGGCCAACAGCATGTCGAGATCGAAGTCGCCATCGGCGTCAAATAGGTCAATGTCGATGGGTCCGGTGCCAATGGCGCTGGTGCCTTGGGTGACAGCGTCTGCCAACTGCACGAAGTAGCCTTGGCCATTGTTGACATAGACCCGCGCCGTGCCGGCCGAGCCGTAGGGCTTGCTGCCCCAGTCGGTGAGCGCCAAGTCGAGGTCGCCGTCGCCGTCGAGGTCGCCAAAGCGAGCGCCCGCTGAGCGCGAGGAGGTGGCCAGCCGCAGGGGGCCCTGGTCGACGAAGACAAAATTGCTTTGGTTGATAAACAAGCTGTCGGGCTGCTTGCCCCAGCTGTCGGCGGCCAACAGGTCGAGGTCGCCGTCACCGTCGACATCGCCGACCGCTATCTGACGCAGTCGGCCGATAAAGCCGCCCAGCGCAAGTGCGTTCATTTCAGTGAATTGGCCGCTGCCGTCGTTGCGGTAGAGAGCCAGCGGCTCGGCGTTGCCCAGTTGGTAGTAGCCACCGCCGTTGGCAAAGGCGATGTCGAGGTCGCCATCACCATCCAAGTCGGCCATAAGCACATAGTTGGAGTAGCACCCGCTGCCTTTGCAGGGCTGTGGGGCACCAAGACCACTGGTCGCTTCAGCGAACCACTGGGCCCGGCATGGGTGGGCCGCAAGGCCAATGCCGGTGCACACTGCGGCTACTGTGGACCACTTTGTCGTCGCTTTGGCCAAGTCGCCCCCAGCTGCGACTGTACGCCCAGTCGGCGCTAGGGCACAACGTCTGTGAGCTTGCTCCGGTAGTACGGTGTGGCTTCCACGCCCGACAGGCTCGGCTCAGCCGGACCGTAGGTCGCCAGATAATCCAGCAACCGGCTTTTGTTGTGCTGCAGCCACTGGCCCGATCCGCTGCGCGTGACACGTGTCACTTCTTGATGCAGGGTGTCGGCTTTGTGCAAGTCTTGGGCCATCGCGGTCACGCGGCGACAGGGCGGTGAGTCGGGCGCATCTTTGCAGCCGAACCACGCCTCGGGCATGGTTTTGCGCCAAAGTCCGGTCGGACCCGTGACCTGAACCATCATCTCGGCCAGCGCATCGAGGGCATCGAGTGGATCGATCACCGGCGCTTCGAGCTTGTGCTGCCATCCACCCGAAAACGCAGGACTCTTGAGCATTGCTTCGGCGACACGCTTGGCAGCGCGGGGGTCCGACAGGAACCCTGGCCCCCAAGCGCACCCCGGTCTGCCGTCGCGATCCAGCAAATCGCCCTCGATACCTGCGGAAACAAGAGTCTGCGGAAACGGGCACCTTTGTAGGCAATGCCCCTTCGCGAGACGCCGTCGCAATTCATTGCGCGGCTACAGGTCGTGGCACCCGCCTGCGCGGGTGCCCAGCCGAGGTGTCGGCGCAGGCCGACACCGTAAACTGTAGCCGCAGAATTTATTCTGACGGAGAACCCGCAGCGATCTTCGTGCTGTTGGGCGTCACCGGGCAGGCCGCGCCGCTGGTTTCAGCCAGCGCACCAAGGCGCGAGGTCCGGGCTGGCGGCCACCTGGATTGTCTGCGCCGGTCGACTAGGATTGGCTACAATCTCAGGGTTCTTTCTAAAGTGCTCAAAGCTGGCCGGGCTTCCTGTCCGATGTCTCCGTTGTCGGTCCTTCCGCTGCGGCTATCGGCGACGGCTTCGGGTCGGCGGCAGGTCGCTCAGCCGCATCTCCAGCTGGGGTCGGCCCAACACCCATCGCCGCCGTCCGCACACACTGGGCGTGCCAGTGCCACACCGAGGTGATGACCTCCTGTTGCGTTTTGACCTTCTTGCCGCCTTGACCCAAAGTTTCGACGGTTTTGAGCGCCTTCTTGTCCTCCTGTTGACTTGCGAGCGCCACAACTGCGTCACAGCCGTAGCGCGCGGCGTCCTTCTTGAAGTCTGCTTCCACAGCTTTGCGGCCGTCGGCTTTTTTGCTGTCAGCGCGCAGCGTGCCCACCACTTGGGTCGGCTGGGGCAGGATGTCGGCACTGTCGACGATTTGCACTGCAGTCTTGGGCGGCAGCGCCTTGTATTTGGGCACGCCTGGCGTGCGCTCCAATTGCACGCCGCCGCCGCACGCCGCAAAGACCGCGCTGGCTGCCATCACGGCGCCGACGAACCGAAAGGAGCTGGCCATTTTGACTTCGCTTTGGAGCTAGTTGCCCAGCGGGGGGCAGAATTTGGAGTCACACTTGCCGGCGCCCGTCGACTCGCCGACCTTGCACAGCGCGCAGTAGTAGCCACACGGCACCTGATCGTAGTTGCCATAGGCGCAGGGCGCGACAAACGAAGCGCCCAAGTTCATCAACGAGCAGCTCTTCCAGACGTCGTCGGGCTTTTCGATGGCAGGGCTGAAGCCTGGTATGCCGAGCAAGCAGCCCCAGCACAGCGTCACCGGGTACACGACTTCGCCAGACTCGACGGCGTTGCCACCGCTGGTGGTGCCGAGCATGGTAAAGGTCAGGGTCACGCGCTCCAAGTACTTGTACTTGGCGGTGTTGGCCAAGCTTTGGAACCGGTCCTGCCACTCTTTGCCGATCGGTTCGCCCGGCTTGGTCTGCATTGGGATGACATCGAACATCACAACAGCGAACTTGGCAGGGCCGACGATGCCTGTTGCTGGCACGGTCCAGGTATCCAATGCCGGACCAAGCTTCTTGGTCCCCACCGCCGCCGCGTCCAGTGGCGACTTTTCTTTGTTGACCGGCGCGTCGCGGGTCATCTTGACTTGGACGCCCGTAATCGTGATGACGTTGGTGTCCTGCCGCAAGTCTTTTTCACCGCTGCCGGTGATCTGGGTGCTGGGCACCAGGTTGTTGCGGAGGTAGGCGGTGTAGCGTAGCTTGTTGGACAGCGCCAAGTCCAAGGTCGCCTCGAGGTAGAACGCCTGCGCGCTCACGTATTGGCACACCGTTGCGTTGTTGACCAAGAGCGCTTGGGGAACGATGTTGCCTTCGACCGACAAGATACCGGCATTGCCTTGCTCGCAGCTGACCGACACGGCGGCCAATCCAGCCGCCGTCACAGCAGTCCACCAGTTGTTCGTCATTGTCATGCCATCCTCCATGCTTGCGCCGCGTTGGTCAGTGGGGCCGGAACCAGGGTGACCATCTGTGCGCGCCAGACGTCAGCCACGACATCTTGCATCACAGCATCGCCGACAGCGCGCAACGTCGGCAAGTGCAGTTGGCCGCCCTGCATTTTCTTGTCAGTACACGTCCGCTGCAGCACCTCAGGGGTGACCGCGCGCTGCCACTGGGTGTTCAGGCCCAGCGCCGCCAGGCCGGCAATTACTGCGTCGGCTGTGCCCAAGCTGGCGTGGCCATGGGCCTCTGCCCACGTCGCCTCAGCGCACAGGCCCAGCGCAACCGCTTCACCGTGCAGGGTCGCGTAGTTGCTGGCCGCTTCGCAGGCATGGCCGATGGTGTGACCCAAATTGAGCAGCGAGCGGTGCAGCGGTGCCGACATGGCCGCAGTCTCGTGCGGATCGGCTAGCACCACTTGGGCCTTCCAGCGAATTGCCGCTTGCAGGTGCGGGCGAAGTGCCGCGCGATCGCGCCGGCGCAAAGCTGGCGCATCGGCCAACAGTTGCTGCCACGCCTTAGCGTCGAACAACAAGAAAATTTTAGCGATCTCGGCCAAGCCTGCCCGAAAATGGCGCACCGGCAACGTCGCCAGACTCTCCAGCGCACACCACACCAGCTCGGGCGCATGAAAGGCGCCGACCAAATTCTTGCCTTGGGCCACGTCAATTGCGGTCTTGCCGCCGACCGAGGCGTCTGCCATCGCCAGTACTGTGGTCGGCAGCAGCGCGGTGCGCATGCCGCGCTGCCACGTCGCTGCGGCAAAGCCTGCGAGATCGGTGGTGGCACCGCCGCCCACTGCGACCAGGAGGTCGTTGCGGCCGATGCTGTGGTCGGCTAGTTCACCCCACAATTGGGCCAAGCCTCTTGTCGTCTTGCCTTTTTCGCCGCCGGGCACGTCGATCCACGCCGGGGCCAAATTGCGCGCGGCCAGCATCTTGGCCAAAGGCGCAGCATGGTCGGCGACAGCGCGGTCCACAACCAGGGCAATGCGTGCGCCTGCAGCGAGGTCAGCTAGCGCCTCGGCTGCGGCACCGAGTTCGCCGTCGTGCACCACAACCTGGCTCGGACGATCGTTGACCGGCGCCGCGATCATCACCGGTGGCTGCAGGGCCCGCGCAATCGCCGCGGCGACTTGGGCAGGCGCTGCGCTGCCATCGACGCGGACATGGGCCTTGGCATAGATCGGCGTGCGCGCTTGCTCCAGTTGCAGCAAGTTGGCCAGCACAGCCTGGCGCGTATCGCCCAGCAGGGGACGCTCAGTCGGATCGGTCAGCACGCGCTCACTCAAGGTGTCGAGCGGTACGTCGATCCAAACCACGTGGCCGCTGTCGCGCATGTGCTGCCAGCCGCCGTGAAAAATCGCGGCACCACCGCCGGTGGCAACCACCGCTTGTGGGCCGTGCAGCGCCGCCTGCAGCGCGGCCGCTTCGCGCACCCGAAAAGCCGCCTCGCCTTCGTGGCGCAGCAGTGCACCGACCGTGGCGCGGGCGTCGAGCGCGATCACGTCGTCCAGATCGACCAAAGGCAGACCGAGACGCTGGGCCAATTGCCCGCCGACCGCCGATTTGCCGGCCGCTGGCATGCCCACGAGCACGATGTGTGCGCCTTGCATCGTGCCGCCTACTTGCCGACCGTCAAGGACGCTGCGCGGTTGACGATGCGCGGCGTGATAAAGATCAACAACTCGGTGCGCTTGTCTTCCTCCCGCCGGGTCCTAAAGAAGTAGCCGAGCAGCGGAATGTCGCCAAAGAACGGGACTTTCTTGATCGAGTTGCTGGTGTTGCGGGTGTAAATGCCGCCGATGACCGTGGTCTCGCCATCGCCCAGCAGCAGCTCAGTCGTCGCTTCACGCTGCGTAATCGTCGGGTTACCGTCGGCTGCACGGTTGGAGAAGTCCGGCTCGTTCTTGGTCACGTTGACACCCAGGCGAATGTTGCCGTCTTGGGTGACGTGCGGTGTCGCGCGCAGCTGCAGGTCGGCGTTGAAGAACCGCGTCTGCACGCCTTGGGCAGACACCACCGAGATCGGGATTGAGATGCCTTGCTTGATGGTGGCCGGCATGCTGTCCAGCGTCAGCACTTTGGGGCTCGACACAATCTTGACCACGCCTTCCTGTTCCGCCGCCGAGATGCGCAGGTTCAAGTTGCCCATGCCGCCGAGAGACCCTAGGGTCAAGCCGATCGCGCCACCGCTGCCGGTACCGACCGCCGCTGGCAGGTTGACCGCGAAGTTGGGGATCGCAATCGAGACACCGTCTTTGGGCGGGCTCTGACCGTCCGCGCCGCCGGCTACGCCGACTACGCTGGGGAAGGGCAAGCCGGTCTCGTTGCCGTACACCGACGACGCCGCGTAGTTGCCGCCCCACTGGATACCGACTTCCTTGGTGAAGTTGGAGCTGGCTTCGACCACCCGCGCTTCGATGAGCACCTGCGGGGTCTGGTTGTCGAGCTTGCGGATCATCTCTTCGACGGCCGCTACGTGGTCGTCGGTGTCTTTGATCACCAAGGAGTTGGTGCGGATATCGACGGTCGCCGTGCCGCGGGGCTTGGACAACAATTCCTTGACCTGCAAAACCATTTCGCCAGCGTTGCCGTAGTTGATCGGGATGATCCGGATCACCAACTGCTTGACCTCTTCGAGCTTTTGCCGGCGCTCGACCTCCTGGTCAAACTCCTTCTTGAGCTGTTCGACCGGGGCCACGCGGATCACGCCGGATTGGCGCACGTAGTCAAAGCCGCGGGCGCGCAAGATGACGTCCAAAGCCAAGTCCCACGGGATGTTCTCCAAGTGAAAAGTGATTTTGCCCGTGACTTCTGGGCCGGCAATGATGTTGACCTTGCCCTCTTTGGCCAAGAATGTCAGCACGTGCTGGATGTCGGCATCTTTGATGGTCAGGTTGATGCGCTTGCCGGTGTAGCGGCGCGTCTTGCGCCAAGGAGTTTTGACCGGGTTGGCCGCGACGCCAGAACCTTCGGGGCCGCTGAGGTCGGCGCGGCCGCCGCCACCTTCGGTATCTTCTGCCGCCATCGCAGGTTGTGGCGCAGCCGCGACCATGGCACCACCGGACTTGACCGCCGACGAGGCCCGCGGTCCCTCGGCGACTTCGGCGCCAGCAGGGCGCTCTGCCGCTTCAACGCGGTCGAAGTCCCACGTCAGCTTGCCGTCGCGCAGCACAACCCGGTCGGCGGCACGGTCGCTCAAGTCGACGACGACGCGCACTTCGTCGTTGGTGCCTTCGGGCCGGTAGATGGTCACGCGCTCAATCGGGCCTTGCAATGCCTTGGTATCGTAGGCTTTTTGCAGACGATCCGGCAGTTGCACCCCACGCACGCTCAGAATCACCCGACCGGCTTCGCGGCTGACCACTTCGCTCTGAACACGCGCTGCGTCGTCGCCGAGTGCAAGCTCGACGTGGCCGCGGCGCTTGCCCTCTGCGGTAATCCGCACGTCCTGCACCACGGCTCCATCGCCCTTGCCTTGGCGCTCTTGGCGGGCGCGCGCCCGCTCCATGTCGGTCTCGCGGCGCAGCGCCCGATTCTCAGCGGCCGCCACGTCTTGGGCCGCTTTGGTGGCACGCTGCTCTGCTGCTTGCGCCGCCGCCTGGCGGGTGCGCGCCAACTCATCGGCAAGCCGCTGTTTGTCCTCACGCTCTGCGACAATTCGGGCTTCCTGCTCTTCAGCGCGCTTGCGGGCGGCGCTGGTCTGCTTGTCGGCCAACTCGCGGTCCTGGCGCTCTTTTTCGGCGCGACCTTCGAGCACCGCGATGCGTGCCTGCTGGCGCTGCAGGTAGTCGTTGAGCTTGCCACCTGCTGCCTTGCCATCTGCGGCTGCCTCGGCTTGCTTGCGCTTCTGCTGCTCGCTGGCCAACTGGGTCTGCAGCTCCTGCTCGCGGTGGGCAAATTGCTCTGCCAGTGCTTTCTCGCGCGCCTCGTGCTCGGCCTGCAGCT
This sequence comes from Myxococcales bacterium, assembly GCA_947499075.1. Lineage (GTDB taxonomy): Bacteria > Myxococcota_A > UBA9042 > UBA9042 > UBA9042 > SXRM01. The sequence continues at coordinate 11,040 of CANMNA010000047.1, read as the reverse complement.
GCGCTTTGAGCGCCGCTAGCTCGCGCTCGACGCGCTGTTCGGTCTTTCTTTGCTGCTCGGCGGCGGCCTTTTCGGCGGCGCCAATCTTGGCCCGGGCTTCTGCGACGGCTCTTTCGGCCACAACGATGCGCGACCCGGACGTCGCCCGGTCGCCGTGCAGCGCCTCGAGCTCGGCCTGACGCGTCTGCAGGCTCTTGGCCAGCTCGGCCACGCGCTTCTCGGCGTCCTGACGCGCCCGCGTCTCGAGGTCGGCCTCACGGCGGGCAGCGGCGATCGCCTGATCCCGCTGCAAAAGCGCACGCTTGGCGTCGTCGGCGTTCTTGGCCAACTCGCGCTGTTCGCGCTGGGCTGCCGCTGCCTCTTTTTGGCGGCCGGCACCTGACGCTGTTTGCTCCCGCTTCTTGGCTTCTGCCAGCGCCTTGTTCAGCGCCGCCACGCGATCTTCGGTCTGTTGTTTTAGGCTTTGCAGCTCCTGCTCGCGTTGACCCAGCAAATTTTGCACTTTTTGGGCCTTTTGTTGCGCCTGCTCTGCCTGCTGAGAGGCCTTGTGGGCCTGGTTGCTGGCCGCCATGCGCTCGGCTTGCACGGCGCCGAGCTTGGCCTCATACGATTGGCTCAGTGCCGCTTCGCGCCTAGCGAGTTCGGCCTTGAGCTCGGTCCTGACTTGGGCCACCCGTGCCTCGGCATCCTGTTCGACCTTGTGAATTTGCTGCTCGCGGGCTTGCAGCGCTGCAGCGTGCTGATTGCGCAGCTCGGCAACTTTGGCTTCCGCTTGGACCACTGCCCCGGCCGCCTCGCCGCCGCGGTTGCGCAGGGCCTGCAGTTCAGTCTCGCGATCTGCCAGCGACTTGGCGAGGCGCTGGGCCTGATCCTCGGCTTGGGCCCGTGCCTGCGCTTGCTGGCGGGTGTCTTCGACCGCGGCCTTGAGCGCCGCTTCGCGGGCCTTGAGATCGCCTTGCAACGTGCCCAGCGCGCCTTCCAGCTGCTTTCTGGCATCGGCTGCCTTGTCGGCGTCCCCCGCGCGGCCCCGCGCCAGAGCTTCTTGCTCATGCTGACGGGCTTCGTCGAGCTGCCCTTCCAGCGCTGCTTCGCGGGCCCGCATCTCGTCCTGGAGGCGCTGCAGCTCCTTTTCACGATCCTTGAGCAATCCTTCGACGCGCGCCGCCTTGGCTTGAGCGGCCCGCGCCTGCTCACCGCGCTCGGCCTGGACGCGCGCCAGCTCGCGGGCGTGGGCCTGCTCCAGCTCGGCGCGCATGGTCTGGGCCCGCGACTCATACTGGGTAGCCATGTCGCGCTCGCGCTTGGCTTGCGCCGCTTGTTGCTCGGTCAAGCGCTGCTTGGCGTCGCCTACGGCTTTTTGGGCTTGGGTCAATTCAGATGCCGACGATGACTTCTTGCCGCGCAAAGCCGTGAGCTCCCGTTCGCGGTCGTCCAACGACTTGGCCAAGCGTGCTGCTTCCTGCACCGCTTTGTCGCGGGCCGCCTCGTGTTGCCGCGACTCACTTTTGGCTGTTGCCAATGCTTCGGTCTGCGCTTCCAGGTCGCGCTTGAGCTGGCTTTGCGCGGCTTCGAGCTTCTTGCGTTCCGCTTGGGCGCGTTCCTGATCGGCCTTGCGGCCTTCACGCAGCGCTTTGTCTTCGTCGGCGCGCAGTAGGCGCATCTGGCTTTGGAGCTTGGCCTCGCGGTCGGTCAGCGTGGTCTTGAGGTTGGCCAACTCGGTCTCGCGGGCGGTCAGCTTGCGTTGCGCCTGCGCTGCCTGGTCGGCCGCCATTTCGCGCTGCTGCACTTCGACCTGCAACCGTGCTTGTGCCTCTGCAGCCTTGTCTGCCGCTTGCTGTTTCTCACGGGCTGCAACCGCCAATTCAGCTTGGGCCCGCGAAGCCTTCTCCGCCGATTCTTGCCGTTCACGGGCTGCAACGACCAAGTCAGCTTGGGCCCGCGAGGCCTTCTGCGCCGATTCTTGCCGTTCACGGGCTGCAACGACCAGGTCCGCTTGCGCTTTTGCGGCCTTGGCATCGCTTTGTGCCGCCTTGGCCTCGCTTTGGCGCTTGAGCTGGGTTGCGACGGCGACATCTTCGCGGGCCCGCAGCAACGCCTGCTCCGCTTGCCGCCGCGCTTCCGTTTGCGCTTCCGCATCGCGCTTGGCCTCGGCCACTTCGCGCTGGCGCGCCTGGAGATCGCGCTGCAACGCCGCTTGGCGACTTTCGATCTCCGAGCGCGCCTTGGCCGCTTCGGCGACTTGGGCTTGTTGGCCAGCCTTGCGCGCTACATCTTCTTTGGCTTTGGCCTGGGCCAGATCAGCGGCAAGCCGGGCCTCGCGCTCGCCCAGCGTCGCTTTGACTTCAGCCAGCTCGCGCTCGCGGACTTGCAGCCGCTGCTGGGCTTGCTCGGCGCGCGCGGTCGCAGCTGCGCGATCACGCTCCAGGTCCTGCTTCTCTCGCTCCAGCTCCACCGCGCGGGCCTGCGCTGCCTGCAGCTCTTTGCGGACCTCGCCCAGTTGCCCTTGCAGCTTGCTTTGCATCGCCTGCAGCTGCTGGTCGCGCTCAGTTTGTTGGGCCAGCAGCTGCGCCTTGGCCGCTGCGACTTGCGCCTGCGCTTGGGCAACCTGCTGCTGCGACGCCGCATCGGCCGCGCCTTGGTTGGCCGCCAGCGCGTGCAACGCACGCTCGCGGTCAGCCACGGTCTTGCGCAAGCGATCCGCTTCGGCCTCGGCCTGTTGGCGCGCCGCCCCACTCTTGGCCGCTTCGTCGCGCGCCGCTTGCAGCGCCGCTTCCCGGCTTGCCAAATCCTTCTGCAGCGCAGCTTGCTTGACCTCGATCTCCGTGCGCGCTTGGGCCGCCGCGACGACTTCAGCTTGCTTGCCTTGGCGTTGCGCTTCCAGCTGGCGGGCCTTGGCCGCAGCCAGCTCCGTCGCTAGCGCGGACTCCCGGCTCTTCAGGGCTGCTTGCAGGCTGCTGAGTTCGCGCTCGCGCTCGGCCAATAGCTGCTGCACCTGTTCTGCGCGGGCGTTGGCCTGCGAATTTTCGCGTTGCAGACCGGCTTTTTCCTGTTCCAGACCGACGACTTTGGCTTGTGCCGCCGCCAATTCGCCGCGCACGCTGCTCAGCTGGTTCTGGACTTCGCTCAGTTGGCCCTGCAGCTTGCCCTGCAGCGCAGCCAGCTGTTGATCGCGGTCGGCTTGCTGAGCCTGCAGTTGCCGCTTGGCGGCTTCCACCTGAGCTTGGGCCTTGGCCAGTTGGTCCTGGGTCGCGGCATCTTTGGTTCCTTGCTTGGCGGCCAGCGACTGCAGCGCCGTCTCGCGATCGGCCACCAGCTTGCGCAGGCGCTCCGCTTCGACTTCGGCTTGCTTGCGGGCAGTTGCGCTCTTGTCCGCTTCGTCTCGGGCCGCGACCAACGCGGTCTGCCGGCTTGCAAGTTCCTTGTGCAGCAGCGATTGCTTGGCTTCGATGACCGTCCGCGCCTGAACAGCCGCGGTGACTTCAGCCTGCTGTCCTTGGCGCAACGCCTCTTGCTGGCGCGCTTTGGCCGCAGCAAGCTCGGTAGCCAAGACGGTCTCGCGGTCCTTGAGCGCCGTCTGCAAGCTCTTGAGCTCACGCTCGCGATCGGCAAGCAGCTGCTGCACTTGGGCCGCCCGCGCATTGGCCGCCACGCGCTGCTGCTCAAGGCCCGTTTTCTCCTGCTGCAGTCGGGCCTTTTCCTGTTCTAACCCGGCGACGCGCGCTTGGGCCGCCGCCAGATCTTTGCGCACTTCGCCCAGTTGGCCTTGCAGCTTGGTCTCTAGCGCCGCGACTTGGGCGTCGCGCTGCTCCATCTGGGCTTGCAGTTGCTGGCGGGCGGCCGCGACTTGGACCTGGGCATCGGCCATGGCCTGTCGCGTCGTCGCATCCTTGCTGCCGTCTTTGCTCGCCAACGCTGCCAGCGCAGCTTCGCGCTCCGCCAACCGCTTGCGCAGCGTCTCAGCTTCGCCTTCGGCTTGCCGCCGGGCCTTGTCGTTGCGCTCTGCTTCTTGCCGGGCCGCTTGCAGCGCCGTTTGGCGGGCGCCCAGTTGCTCGTGCAGTTCTGCCTGCTTGGCCTCAATGGCGCTGCGGGCCAGCGCCGCTGCGGCCGCTTCAGCTTGTTTGCCCTGCTTGGCGGCGTCGGCTTCTTTGCGCTTGGCCTCGGCGAGCTCGGCCGCCAGCGACTGCTCGCGGTTCTTCAGGGCCGCCTGCAGGCTCTGCAATTGCTGCTCGCGCTCGCCGAGCAGACGTTGCACTTCGACGGCACGGGCAGCTGCTGCGGCGCGCTCCTTTTCCAGACCGGCTTTTTCCTGCTGCACGGTGGCCAACTGGGCTTGCGATGCCGCGAGCTTGCGCTCGCTCTCGGCAAAGCGCTGCTCGGCCAACTGCCACTTGCGCTCGGCAAGGCTGCGCTCTGCGTCGGCCTTCTTGGCCTTGTCCAATGCGCTTTCGGTATCGTTGAGGCGCACCCGCGCGGCTTGCAGCTCGGCTTCTAGCTGGCTCTGACGGACCCTGGCAGCTTGGTCGGAACCGGACCGTGCGGTCTGGAGATCCTTGTCCTTGTCCGCCAGCACCTTCTTGAGGTGCTCGACTTCTTCGGCCTGAGCCAGCCGTCGCGACTCGCTGGCCTTGCGCATCTCTTCGCGCAATTGCTCCGCTTGTTGCCGCGCCCGATCCAGTTCTTGTTGCAACAGGCCCAACCGCTGGTCGCCCTTGACAACTTCTTGCTTCTGCAATTCGGCAATTTGCTGGCGCAACAGCTCAACACGCGCCTCTTCAGACTGCCGCTGGGCCACGACGGCGGCCAGGCTCGCGCGCTCTTTGTTCAGTTCGTTGCGCAGCTTGTCGGCCGCCGCTTGCTCCTGCTGCAGCCTCTGCGCCGCGGCCACCGCCGCGGTTTCCGCCGTTTGCAGCCGTTGCCGCAGGGCGTCCTGACCGGCCAAGTCCGTCCTGGCGCGCTGCAGTTCGTCTTTGAGGCGATCGCGCTCGGCCGCGGCCAGCTTGGAAGCCTGCGCCGCCTGCTCTTCGCGGCCACGGGTCGCGCGGAGCTCGTCCGCGAGTTGCTTTTCGCGCGACGCCGCCGTCTTAATCGCCGTCTCTGCCGCCGCCACTTGGGCCGACTGGGCCTGGCTGAGCTTGCGGTCGGTGCCGTCGACCACGATGACAACGCTTAAGCCATCGGCGCGGACGTGGTACAGCGCATCCTGCTCAAACGTGACCACGATGCGGCCAAGCAACGTGCTGCCCTTCTTGACCTGCTGTAGCTCAATTTGGCGCACCACACCATTGCCGACGTACTTGGGCGCACCCAGCTCCGCGACATCGGCCGCAGCCACGTCGATAAACAACCGCAGCGGCTTGTCGAGCCGAAAAGTGGTGAAGCTGGGCGCGGTCTGACCGCGCACCGTGATGACGGTGGTCTGCGCGGCTTCCTGCACATCGACGCCGACCAGCGCGTTGCTCGACGCTTCGGTCTCGGCAGCGAACAGCGGGTGCACCGGTAGGGCCATTGCCGTGGATAACCACAGCGCCACGGTCGTCCGGTACAGGCGGCGGATCAAGCGAGAAAGGGTAATCATGTTGCGGCTCCTGCCTCGCGGGGTGAACGCCAGTGGGTCTCAGGGACGCCAACGGCACGCCGCGATCGTAGGGGTGCGCCAACGGTTGTCAAAAATAGACAACGTGGCGGCGAATTGGCCAAAAATGCCGACCGCCGCACAGCGCCAACGGCGTGGTACGGCAGGGAGCGCGCGGTCGAGGTAAGTCGGCCGACCGACAGTCGCATCACGGCACGTCGCCCTCGGCATTGTCCTGGTCGTCGAGCACCGAGATCGGTGGCGCGATCGACAACACCACCGCCTTCTCTTTGCCCGGTACAGTGACGATGACCTTGTATTGTGTAATCGCGGTGATGCGGCCGCCCTCGTTGCCGATGCCGTCACCGGGGATGACTTCGCAGCGGTCGCCGGTGGCATCGGTGAACACGGCCTTGGGGTGGGCGATGCCGGTCATGAGCACAATCAGTTGGTAGCGCTCCAGCGGCGCCTTGGTCGCGCAAGTGTCGTCGAGCTCAATCGGGTCTTTGCCCACTTCGATCACCTTGCCGGTGCCGTCGACAGTGGCTTCTTGAATGATCGGCTTGTCGATAAACGACGTCATGTTGTTCAGGGTGAAATTGGTGATGCCCTCGACCGATCGCTTGTGGTACGCCTCATACAGCGGGCTGATCGGCTTCCACTTGGCGTTTTCGCCCAGCACGATGTAGTTGCCCTCGGTCGGAGGCGCCGCCGGATCGGGCGCCCCGGGCGCACCCGGTGCCGCCATCGCGCCGGCAGCCGGCTTTTTCGCGTCGTGCTTGGGCGGATCGCTGCCGCAGCTGGCGGTGACCAGCAGCAGTGAGGCAATTGCGGTCCGACTCAACCGAGATCGCCAACCATTCCAACCCAGCAGTGTCCCCGCCGCTACCATGGCTAAGTTCTCCGCTTCTTGGGATGTTCTTTGCGTGGCCCATCAGTCGCAGCCGGCTTGCCTGTCCACACAAAGGCGTAGGCGGTAAAGGTCGCGCGCACCTTGGACTCTTTGCGGCCAATTTCGGCCAGCTCCAGCTGCTCAACCAGCATACCCTCTGGCGTCTTTGGGCCCTCTTTCTTTTGGAAATCCAACGGCTTGGACGCATTGAGCATGTTCTTGAGCACCGAGGCATCAGGCGAGATCCGCTCGACAGACAGCTCGCGCACATTGATGACCCGCCGCTCGGTGCCGGCGTAGATGCGCAAGAACTGAACGAATTGGTTGGTCGTGCCCTCGACCGTCATCTTGATCGGGATGGCGTTGTAGAGGTCTTCGCTCTCTTCCTGCAGGCGATCAAACCGCTTGATGACCAGGCCAACCTGCTCCGCATCGCGCTGCACCAGATCAATGAAGTCCGGGATCTCGTCGGCCCCAGGTAACATCTTGCGATTTTCCTTGTCGAGTTCGACCAGCTCATCTTTGAGCTTGCGGATCTTCTCGCGGGCTTCGTTGGACGCAGTCTCTTTGAGCGCGGCGATGTCGGTGTCGACTTTCTTGAGTTGGGCCCGCGCCAGCTCGGCCTTGCCCAGCTCAGGATCGACCAGCAAAAAGTACATGCCCAGCGCCATGACCACCAGGATGCCTGCCAACACCGCGGCCTTTTGGGCCGGCGGCAGCTTCATGAATTGTTCCATGCTGCCTCCTTGGTTACGGGTTGGCCGCCGGCGGTGGGGCCGGGTCGTTGGCCGACGGCGGCGGGGCCGCTTCGGCCGCTGGGGGTGGTGGCAGGGCCGTGCCAATCGATGGCAAGGGGGCCTTTGCAGACGGATCGGCCGCTGGTGCGGCCTTGGGCGCTTCTGGTGGCGGCTCTGCGGCCTTGGCAGGCGCGTTGACTTCGGGCGGGCGGGCACTGGCATCGGCTGCCGGTGCTGCTGCGTCAGGGTCCGACGCGCCAGCGTCGCTTCCGGTTGCGACGTCACTTCCGGTTGCAACGTTACTTCCGGTTGCCGGACCGGGCAGCATAATTGCCTGATTTTTGGCGGCAATAATTGGTGCGCTGGGCCCGCCTCCGGTCTCGCCGCCCGCGGTCTCGCCCCCGCCGTCACCGGTCGCGCCTGCGTCGGCGCCGACCGCCGCTGCTTCGGCGCCTTCAGCGACGACTGCGGGTAGGGCAACGGGCACAGTCATGTAGACCAGCCAAGCCCGGATCGAGAACTCGATGTAATTGACGCCCAACCGCTCGTCTTTCTTGGTATCCTGATAGACCAGCTTGACCGCACGGAAATACGGACTCGACTCCAGCCGCCGCTGCAGTTCGGCCACGTCTTCGTGCCCGATCGCCTCGCCTAGCAACGTCACTTCGCCGGTCAGCTCGCGCAAACTGGTGAACCAACCCTTGCGCGCGTCCCATCCTACCCGCCAACCTGCGGCTTCCATGGCCTTGAGATCTTCGGGGGGCTGCTCCGCCTCGACCCGTGGTTGGGTGATAAACGCCAGGTAGGTCAGCGACTCGACCGGACCGGTCTTGTCGGCAAACAGCTCGTCAAACACCAGTTTTTGCTTGGCCAGCTTGTCGACTTCTTCTTTGGTCTGGGCGATGGCGAGCTTGTTCTTCTCCAGTTCAGTCAACTCTTTCTTGCGCATGGTCAGCCGCGCGCCGGTGTGGCTGGCCTCATCGGTGGCGCGGAACTGCCACAGGTAAAACACCGCGCCTTCGATCACCAAGAACAGCACAAAAATCAGGATGCCCAGGTTGGGCACGTCGGGCATGCGCGGCCCAAAGCTCTGGCGCCTGCCCTTGGCGCCCTTGGCCCGGCCGAGCAGGTTGATGCGGACCATAGCCAGCATCTAGCGATCTCCCATCCGGCGCAGTGCCAAGCCCATCGCCACGGCGCTCACCGGCGCCATGCGCTGCATCAGCTGAGCGTCGAACTTCTTGGGGTCGACGATCACGTTGGCAAACGGGTTGAGCGCGCGGACCGTTACGCCCAGGCGCCGCTCGATGCCCTCGATCAGGCCCGCCTGCAACGCCGCGCCACCACACAAGTAAATCGCGTTGATGTCGCTGTTCATCGCTGTTGCCGCGAAAAAGTCGAGCGAGCGCTGAATCTCGTTGACAAGGGTTTCGGACACGCGCAGCGAGATGCGCTGCACCTCGCGCAGCACGCCTGACATCGACAGCGTGGTCTCCGATGTCGTCTTCATGTGCTCGGCCTCTTCCCACGGCACTGCGAATTGCTTGGCAATTTCGTCCGTCAGCAAGTTGCCGCCCACGGTAATGTCGCGGGTAAACGAGGTCGCGCCATCGGCCACGACGTTGATGTTGCACGTCGATGCGCCGACGTTGATGAGCGCCACCGCCTCCTCTTTGGGCACCGCAAAGTTGAGCTCAAACGAGTTGTAGATCGCAAAACTGTCGACATCGACTACCACGGGATCAAGCTTGGCGGCGCGCACGACGTCGACCAGTTCTTGGATCACCGCCTTTTTGGCCGCGACCAACAGCACGTCCATCTGACCTTGACCGGCGCGCGGGTTGATGATCTCGTAGTCGACGTTGACGTCTTTGATGTCAAATGGAATGTACTGCTCGGCTTCCCACTGGATCTGCTCGTCGAGCTCGGCCGCACTCATTTCCGGCAGCGCAATCTTCTTGATGATGACCGAGTGGCCCGACAGCGAGATCGCCACGCGGCGCTCGCGGACTTTGTTCTGCGTGAACAACTCCTGCAACCGCTTGACCAGCACCGGCGCATTGAGGATCACGCCGTCTTTGATGGTGTCGGGTGGCAACATGATGGTATCAAAGGCCAAGAGCTGCGGGCCCTTAGAGGTCTCTTTGATGTGCGCCATCTTGATCGACGAAGTGCCGATGTCGAGCCCGACCGCGTTCCTGGTCGCCATATGCGCCCTAGGCGAGAAAAACCTCGCCATTTCAGTGTCTGCAGCGCCACAAGGGCGCAGTCGCAGACCTGCCGGGGCCAAGGCTAGAGGGGGCAGCCCAGCGCGTCAAGAAATTCCGCGCATTGGTGGCGACGCCGCAGCGGCCGCGGTAGAATCGCGCCAGCGCGCCGTGCGCCGATTATGGCAACTCGATGCCCGCCGACTCGTTCCGTGCGCCCCCTGCTGTTGCTGCGCCCGCCAGCTACGTGCCCACCGCTTGGTCGCAAGACGCGATCGTGCAAAGCGCAGCGCGCTACCTCACACCGTCGTACAAGAACGCACCGCTGGTGTTTGAGCGTGGCGAAGGCCCCTACAACATCGCGATGGACGGGACACGCTACCTGGACTTCTCCGCGGGCGTGGCCGTCAACGGCCTGGGTCACAACCATCCGGACCTGGTGGCGGCGATCGCCGATCAGTCCAGGCGCCTGATTCATCAATCGAACTACTGGCACAACGCCCACGCGGTGCCCTTGGCTGCTGAGCTGTGCACCCGGTTTGAGCAGGCCTGCCTGGCCACGGCCGGTGTGGCGTTGCAGGCGCGCGCTTTCTTTTGCAACTCGGGCGGCGAAGGCACCGAAGCGGCCGTCAAGCTGGTGCGCCGCTACCACAGCCGGGTCTGCAATCATGCGCGACCGGGTATTGTGACGTGCAAGGGCTCGTTTCATGGCCGCACCTATGCCGCGATGAGCGCAACGGCCAACGCCAAGTACCAAGACGGGTTTGAGCCGCTGGTCCCCGGCTTTCGCTACGCCGAGTTTGGCGACATTGCCAGCATCGCCGCCCAAATCGACGACAGTGTAGGCGCGGTGCTCCTCGAGGTCGTGCAAGGAGAGGGCGGCGTGTGCGTGGCGCCGCCCGGCTTTTTCAGGGACCTGCGCCAATTGTGCACCGAGCGCGGTGTGCTGCTGGGACTGGACGAAGTGCAAACCGGCTTTGGTCGGACGGGCACCCTGTTTGCGTTTGAGCAGGAGGGCATCGCGCCTGACTTGATCTGGCTGGCCAAGGCGCTGGGCGGGGGCATTCCGGTGGGCGCGGTGCTGGCGCGCCAAGAAGTGGCCCTTGCGCTGCAACCTGGCACCCATGCGACGACTTTTGGCGGCAATGCGCTGGTGACCTACGTCGGCCGCGTCGTCCTGGGGGTGATGGACCGCGACGGGTTGGTCGACAACGCCCGCGACATGGGCGCGTACTTGCTCCAGCGCCTGCGCGCTGCCCTCGGTGATCACCCGGCCGTGCGCGACATCCGCGGCCGCGGCCTGATGTGCGGGGTGCAGCTGCAGGGCGATGTGCAGGCCGTGATTGCCCAGTGTCGGCAGTTGGGCCTCTTGGTGTCGCTGGCCGGCAGCGACGTCGTCCGGTTCACCCCGCCACTTATCGTGGGCCGCGACCACGTCGAATTTGCCGCAGCGCAGCTGGCAGCCGCAGTCAGAACCGTGCTCGGGCCGTAGCCACGGCACGCGGGCCACCTAAATTCCCCACAGAAATCTCCGGCGGCCCCCGATTTGAGATGCAGATCAAGGAACAAGGAGCTGAAAGAGCGAGGCGTACTCAGGTACGCCGCAGCGAGAGAAGCGACGCAGTGACGCAG
>CANMNA010000046.1 GCA_947499075.1 Myxococcales bacterium | reverse complement strand
GACGTTGCGGCCTGGGAGGCAACGGGCGTGGCGACGCCTATGCAGGAGCGGTTCTTGCGCGTGCTGGTGACGCACGGGCGGCCAGCGACGGAGTACCCGGTCAACGGGTTGGTCGAGTTGGGCGTGGATGAGTTGGCCGGGCTCGGGCTGCGGCCGGCGGTGGTCACCCGGCAGATCGACTTGGAGCGGCGGCGGGGCAAGACTTGGCGGGATCGCGGTGGATCTGGGGCCGTGGCGGCGTGAGGTCCGGACCGGGGGCATCGGCCGGATTCAACTGCAGTTTTGAGTCCGCAGCGGCACTCTCGGCAACGACCGCGGGTCCATTACCGTGGTACCGCCAATACGGCGGCAACCACACAGTGTCCGTTGCTTTCATTGCACCACCCGTAGCACAAGCCCGGCAAGATCGGTTACGATCGCAGCCGCTGGGCAAGGTCGCCCAACCACAACCCCGCGTTTCGCAAGAATGCGTTGAATAGACAAGCAAATCAGGCCCAACTACGAAACCGAAGGTTGCTGGTTCGAGCCCAGCTGTGCCCGCTACGACGCCATCTGCCGCTTGGCCATTGCCCACGCCGACACGCCGACACGCCGACACGCCGACACGCCGACACGCGACAGGTGCCTGCGCGCCGTTTCCATGGTATCCTTGGCCCGGCTCAACCGGCTCGGGCTGTTGGGCGCCAACGGGACCGGTCAGGGCAACCGTCACAAGGATAGGCCATGCGACATTTGGGCACGGGCGCACTGCGCCACGCGAAGCGAGAACTTTGCGCGCTAACGATGCTGGCGTGTCTGGCCGCAATCCCAGCATGGGCCTCACCGGCGCTAGACACTGCCCGCCAGACCGTCGAGCGCGCAGCAGGTATACTCGCCCGGTTGGTCATCGATTACGAAGCAACCTCGGACCCGGCAGTCCACAAGAAAATCGCCGAGAAAGCCGAAAAAGTGCTGGACGAAGTCAGCCCTACGGCGGTAGCGCCGCTGCCCGATCCAGTTGAAAATCGGCAACTTGGTCTGTTCAAGCAAGAAGTCCTGGAGCCCGTGCTCAAGCGTTGGCGCCGACTGGGCGCGCCATCGGGCGCAGACAAGACCGACAAGCCGGCGCCCGCCAAACCGGGCGCGGACCCTAAATTTGAGTGCCCCAAGGGCGCGATCGCCAACGTCAAGCCTGCCGAGGCCTACTGCATCACGCCCGACCACAAACGCCACGGCCGGTGGATGTTTTACTACGGTGATGGCAAGAGAAAGGCCGAGTCGAACTGGAAAGATGGCAAACGAGACGGCGTGCGGTGGGTGTGGTCGGCCAATGGCACCTTGCGGGAAGAGCAATTCTTCGCTGGCGACGAACCGCATGGCTCCGCCAAAAAGTGGAACGACAAGGGCATGCTGATCGAGGAACTGACCTTTGTCAGCGGCCAGCGCCACGGCCCCAGCACGTTTTGGTACGACGACGGCAAACCCAAGGAAAAAGCCATCTACGCCATCGGCAAGCGCCATGGCGTCAGCCGCCGCTGGCATGGCACCGGCAATGTCGCCGATGAAGCATCTTACGTCGCAGGCAAGCTCGACGGGCCGCGCAAGCAATGGACGATCGAAGGTCAACTGATCGCCGCTTCGTGCTACCGCGCCGATCACGAGACATGGCGCACCGAAGACCCGGCCAAGGTCAAGGATCGGCCGTGTGATTGAGTTCCCCAACCAGCGCCAAGGCTGCTACACTGCCCGGCCCTTGCCCGATGGCAGGCCGCAGCCGCACCGACCGATGCACCGAACCGACACCGACTTTATGGATCTGGCGCTGCGGATTGCCGCCGATGCGGGCACGCGCGGCGAGGTGCCAATTGGCGCGGTCGTCGTCCACGAAGGTGAGGTGGTCAGCTTTGCCGCCAACCGCCGCGAGCGCGATCAGGACCCGACGGCCCACGCCGAAGTGCTGGCGCTGCGCGAAGCGGGCCGGGTGCTGAATTCGTGGCGGCTGAACGACTGCACGCTGTACGTCACGCTGGAGCCCTGCCCGATGTGCATGGGGGCGGCGATCAACGCACGGTTGGGGCGACTGGCGTTTGCGTGTCGCGATCCCAAGGCGGGCGCGGCGGTCTCGCTGTATGCGCTGGGCCACGATGAGCGCCTGAACCACCGCATGATCGTCAGCGAGGGGATGCGCCGCGATCAGGCTAGCCAGCTGTTATCCGGTTTTTTCGCGGCCTTACGGCGCAACGACCCACCCGAAGTGACCGCCATCGAGGCTGCCCAAGCCGCCTAAGGCTTGCAGACCGCTGAAGTCGCGGTTATCCTGCCGGGCCGCGCGGGGGCTGTGCGCCCCCACCCTAACGCACGCGGCACGACACGGAGAGCTGTCCGAGTGGCTGAAGGAGCCTGACTCGAAATCAGGTGTACCGAAAGGTATCGGGGGTTCGAATCCCTCGCTCTCCGCGACAATTGATGATCGCTGCACAGCTTTGGCTGGGTGGCGCCCCGGAGAGATGTCCGAGTGGCTTATGGTACTCGCCTGGAAAGCGGGTGTACCTCAAAAGGGTACCCGGGGTTCGAATCCCCGTCTCTCCGCCCTCTGGATCAGCACCCTGTGCGGGTGCTGCGTGAACGTCCGGGACTCGTTTACAATCTGTGTCTGCCCGCCTGCTGGGCCCATCGTTGGTGGGCAAGGCCGGCGGCAACGGCACGCCGCAAACCCCGCCAGGTCCGGAAGGAAGCAACGGTAGCGGTCGTGTCGTGTGCCGCCGGCCCTGCCCATCAGCGTTTTTTGCGACCCAACCTACCGACATTGCTACGTCCCGCCACTCTTGGCACCACGCCCGGCTTCTCAGGGTTTTGTACGCCCGTTGCGGCCTAGACTGAGCTAGCAGACAATCGCGGCCCACTTCGCCCGGAGTCCGTCATGGCCTACCTCGTCCTCGCCCGCAAGTACCGGCCCGCGACCCTGGCCGAGCTGGTCGGCCAAGATCACATCGCACGCGCGCTGTCCAATGCCTTGGCGATGCAGCGAATTCCTCACGCCATGCTGTTTTGCGGGGCGCGCGGCACCGGCAAGACCTCGACCGCGCGCATCATCGCCAAGATGCTCAACTGCGCAAACGGCCCGACAGACGCCCCGTGCGGCGTGTGCGCGTCCTGCTGCGAGATTGCCGCGGGCACCAGCATCGACGTCCAAGAGATGGACGCAGCGTCGAATCGCGGCATCGACCAAATCCGCGAATTGCGCTCCGGTGTCGGCTATGCTCCGCAGCGCGATCGCTACAAGGTCTACATCGTCGACGAAGCGCACATGCTGACCGAGCAGGCCGCCAATGCGTTTCTCAAGACCTTAGAAGAGCCGCCGCCGCATGTGGTGTTTGTGCTGGCGACCACCGATCCGCAGAAGCTGCCGGTCACAATTCGTTCGCGCTGCCAGCGCTACGATTTCCGGCGGGTGCGCGCCCAAGAAGTGGTCAAGCGCCTGACCTCGATTTGCCACAGCGAAGGCGTGGCGTGCGATCAAGACAGCTTGTACCTGGTTGCGCGCGAAGGCGACGGTTCGATGCGCGACTCGCTGTCGCTGCTGGACCAAGTGATTGCGTTTGGTGGCGATAGTCTGGACGTCGATGGGGTGGCGGCGCTGCTGGGCGTGGCCGATCGCGGGCGCATGCACTTGCTGCTGCGGTCGCTGCTCCAGCGCGATGCCCACGGGGCGCTGATGGGGCTGGGCGCCGCCAACGATCACGGGCTGGACCTGCGCACGCTGGCGCGGACGCTGGCTCTGGAAGCCCGCGATTTGCTGCTGGTGCGGTTGTCGGGCAATCAAGCCCGCCAGTTGGTCGATCGGTCAGACAGCGAGATCGACGCGCTGCGCCAGATGTGCGCGGGCGTGGGCGACGCCGACCTGGAGCGCCTGAGCCACATCCTGCTCGAACTGGCAGAGACGGCGGCCAAGTCGCGCTACCCGCGGCTGGTGCTCGAGATGGGCGCGGTCCGGCTGTGTCGCGCGCCAACGCTGGCCGATGTCGGCGAGTTGGCGGCCCGCGTCGAAGCCCTGTTGGCGGCGGGTGGCCGGGTGCTGCCGCGACCGGGCAATTCTGGGGCGCCGCCAGCGCCGGCGGGGCCGGCCTCGCGGCCACCGCCGCTGGCTTCGGGCGGCGGCATGCTGGCGGCACCGGTGTCGACACCGGCGCTCAAAGAGTCGCTCAAGCCGGTGGCGCCACCGCCCGCTGCGACGAGCGGCCCGGCAGCTACGCCGCCGGTGCGGGCGCTGGCGATGGCGCGGGTCGGCGACGCCGAACTGGTCTCGGTGCAGCAGGTTCTGCGCGACGAGCTGGGCAAGCCGGCCGAGGCGTCGCTGCTGGACAGCATGGTGGTCAGCGCGTGCCAGGGCGGCACCCTGCAACTGGGGGTCGGCAATGAGTTCCTGCTGGGTCAGTGCCAACGTCCAGACACGCTTGCGCTGCTAACCACAGCCGTCGAGCGCAGTTTTGGCGGCAGCTGGCAGCTCAGCGTGGCCTACGACGCTCGGGCGCGCACCGAGAGCCGGCAAGCCAAGACGACGGCCCTGCGCGAGCGTGAGCGGCTGCAGGCAGAGACGGCGTTGCGGCAGGACGTGCGTGTCCAAGCCGTCGTCCAGGCGCTGGACGGCAGCATCGTCGCCGCCAACATCGCTGGCCCGGCACGCAGCGACACTACCCGTAGCGCAAGCTAGCCGTGGCTGACGTCTCGCTGCCCGCAGGGATCGAGCGCTTGGCGCGGCTGCTGGGCCGCCTGCCCGGCGTCGGCGAGCGATCGGCGCAGCGGCTGGGCCTGTTTGTGCTCAGCCAGCCACCCGAGTACGCACACAGCTTGGGCGAGGTGCTGCGGACCCTGCACGAAGAAGTCAGCTTTTGCAGCCAATGCCACCACTTTGCCGAAGGGCCACGCTGCCGGATTTGCAGCGATCCGCACCGCGATGCCAGTCAACTGTGCGTGGTCGAAGCGGTGCCTGACTTGCTGGCGATCGAGCGATCGGGTGAATTCCGCGGCCTGTACCATGTGCTGGGCGGCGCGCTGTCGCCGCTGCGGGGCATTGGGCCCAAAGATTTGACCATTAAGCACTTGCTGCAGCGACTGGACGCACTCGCGGTCGAAGAGATCATCGTGGCGACGTCGGTGTCGGTCGAAGGCGAGGCCACCGCCAACTACTTGCACGGGCAATTGCGCCAGCGCAGTGTCCGGTTGACGCGCATCGCCAGTGGCGTGCCGCAAGGCAGCGATCTGGAGTACCTCGATCAGGCCACGGTCGGCCGGGCGCTGCGGGCACGCCTGCCGTTGGGCTTTGCGTAGGCGCAGCATCGGCAGCCGAAGCCGCAGCACCTGTAAGCATCTGTGAGCACGCAACAGGGTGGCGTCGATTGTTCTTGTGCAGCGCGGTCGGAATGGGGTATCCTGTGTGCGGGTAGGTGGTTGTTTCAGCCGCTTATCGCTGGGCGGACAGATTCCCTTGATGCAGATTGCTGTTTACCGTCTGAGTGCCGTGTCTGAGTGCCGTGTCTGAGTGCCGTGTCTGAGTGCCGTTCCCTTTTGAAGTAGCGTCCGCCGTCGCGTTCCGTCCACTTTCGAGTTGCTTGCGCATCGCTTTCGACCAGAACCGGCAGGCCCGCTGTTGGCCTGCTGTCGGTCGCCTTGACCTTGCCGCACCTGACGCGCCGGCCCACCGCCGCACGAGGAGTTTGCAGATGATGTTCAAGATTGGCGATCGCGCCGTTTACCCAGGTCAAGGCGTTGCGGAAATCTTGGCGATCGAGTCCAAGGAAATCGCCGGCAGCACTGAGATTTTGTACATGCTGCGGGTGATCAACACCAATCGCAAGATCATGATTCCAGTCAGCAAAGTCGGCTCGGTTGGCTTGCGCAAGGTCATCGGCAACGCCGAAGTCGAGCGGATCTACCGCGTGCTCAAGGAGCGAACGCTGCCGGCCGGCAACCAGACGTGGAACCGTCGCTACCGCAATTACGTTGAGAAAATCAACACCGGCTCGATTTTCGATGTGGCTGAAGTGCTGCGCGACCTGTCGGTCCTCAAGTACACCAAGGCCCTCAGTTTTGGCGAGCGCAAGATGCTCGACCAAGCCCGCGCGCTGTTGGTCAAAGAGCTGTCGGTCGCCCGCGCCCAAGGCGAAGACGAAGTCGGCAGCGAGCTCGATTTGATTTTTGCCGAGCAGCGCCCAGCAGGCGCGCCCGTCGCAGCCTAGCTAGACAGGATCGCCATGACCCGTGGTCATGGCGATGCCTGTCACGCTGACTGGGTGGGTCGCAAGCTCGCGCCTGCGGCGACTCGCCGCTCCTTGGTTACTTCACGCCCCCGATCTCCTCTCAAGGCGTCTTCGTACAAGGCCTATCTGGTGGCCGCGAACAGGCGGCCAAACACTTCATCGGCCAAGTCACTGTAATCGCGGGCCCCCGTTGAGTCGGGTGCCGCAGCGTACACCGTTTGACCAGTCAACTGCGCGCCAGGCAGCGCGGTGTTGACGCCAATTTCCGTCTGTAGCGACAGGCCGGCATAGCTCTGGGCAATCGCTCGCCGCATCGCGGCATTCTGCTTGTGGTTGCGCCGATCGACCCGGGTATGCAGCAGCCCGAGCAGCTGTGGCGCCCGACCGAGCGTGCCTTGCAGCATCTGCAGCGTGCGCATCAGGTCATCGACCCCTTCTAGCGCCAGCACCGACAAGTCACATGGCACCACCAGGTGGTCGGCTGCAAACAGGGCATTGAGCGTGAGCAGGCCCAAATTGGGCGGACAATCGATGACTATCGCATCGTAGCGGCCGCGGGCCAAGCGCAGCGCGCGGGCCAGGATCAGGTCGCGGCCCATGCGAGAAGCCATCTGGGCCTCAGCGTTGCTCAACTGCTTGTCGGCGCCGGTAATGTCCAGGCCCGCGACAGTCGTCGGCAACACCGCCGTCAGCAAGTCCGGCTCTGGACTCAGCATTGCCTGCGACAACGCCACCGGCGCGCTGCTGCGCACATGGGCGCGCAAGCTCGACGCCACGTGGCCTTGCGCGTCGAGATCGAGGATAAGCACCTTGAGGCCATGGCGCAGCGCCAAGCCAGCCGCCAAGTGGACCGCGGTGGTGGTCTTGCCGACGCCACCCTTTTGGGCACACACCGCGATGACTTGGGCGCGATTGGCAACCGCCTGACCGTTTTGCCAGGCGGGGACCGATTGCCACGCGGGCACCGGTGGTTGCACCAGAGAGCCCACCGCTTGCCACAGTTTTTGGCCCAGGGCGTTGCCCAAGCTCTGGCCGGCAGCGGAATTGGATGTTGCGTGTGCCATGGTGCTGCTCGCGCGGGCAATGCGCCCGCATGGGCAACAGCCTGACCGGCAACGTCGGTCCGTCAAGTTTTCCCAATGTCACCGCCTGCGCTATGCTGGGCGCGCCCGCCTCGGGCCCAAAGGTGCCAACACCATGAAATTTCGCTGTGAACA
The DNA here is from genome assembly GCA_947499075.1 of Myxococcales bacterium. Lineage (GTDB taxonomy): Bacteria > Myxococcota_A > UBA9042 > UBA9042 > UBA9042 > SXRM01. The sequence continues at coordinate 15,555 of CANMNA010000046.1, read as the reverse complement.
CCGGTTTAGCGGCATCTCGCTGGCCGACTACGAGCAGTTGTACTTCAACGAGGAATTCAACCTCGCACTGTGCCAGCAAGTTGGCCTGCAGCGCACGCTGCTGTCGCGTGACGTGACCGATGGCAAAATCCACCGCGTGGTCAAGGTCGCGCCCGATCGGCAAATTCCGCCGGCGGCGGCCAAGGTGCTGGGTTCGGCCAAGATCGAGTACACCGAGACCGTGGACTACGTGTTCGGCAGCGGCCGCGGCACCTGGAGCACGGTGTCGAGCCTGATGACCGACAAGGTCGACTCACGCGGCACTGTCCAACTGAGCGGCGACGCCAACTCGGCGCTGCGTGTCATCGCAGGCGACGTGACCGTCAAGATGACATTTGTCGGCGGCATCGTCGAAAAGTTCATCATCGACGATGTCAACAAGAGCTACGACAAAGCCGCTGAATTCACGAAAAATTGGCTAGCCAAGAGGTAGCGACACCGCCGCGCGACCGCTCGCTCGACATCCTGCGCGGGATGGCGATGGTGGGCGTTGTGGCGATCCACCTGGTCGCCCGGATTGCGCAGGACAGCGCGCTGCATCCGGTTGGCCGCTGGCTGGATCACGCGAGCCGGTTTGGTGTCCCGCTGTTTCTGGCTGCCGCCGGGTCGATGCTCGCTGCACAGGCCCAAGAGGTCCAAGACTGGCAACAGTGGCTGCTGCGGCGGCTGCGGGCAGTCGTGCCGGCTTATCTGGTGTGGGCGCTGATCTATGGCGCGGTCGCACCACTCGACGGGCAGGGAATGGCGCTGTGGGGGGGCGAACTGGCGTGGCCGGCGCGGCTGCTCAGTGTGGTCTTTGGCTACGGCGCCGAGCAATTGTACTTCATGACCGCTTACTTAGGCTTGCTGCTGGTGGCCCCGCTGGTGGGTCTGGTGCTGCAACGCCTGACCACCAGCGCCATTTCAGCGCTGGTGATGCTGGCGGTGGCGCTGGCGGCGTTGGCAGCCAACACGTGGTTGCTGGCACAGTGTAGCGAATTGGTCCAAGTGCGCGCGCCTCTGCACGGCATCGCCGGGTGGCTGCTGCAGACCGAGGCGCGCACGCCGTTGCACTGGTTTGGCTTCTACTTGTGCGGGGTGGCGTTGGGCCAGTTGCAAGTTTCTGGGTTGCGCATGCCACCCGCGCTCTACTGGCTGGCGGTGCCGGCGGCGTTGCTGCATGGCTGGATTGCCCTGCGCAGCCCACTGGCGACCCAATTTGACGACTTCTGGTGCAGTCCAGCTTTGGTCGCCAGCAGCATCACGTTTGCCCTGTGGGGGCCGCCGTTGGCCAAGCGGCTCGACAACCTGCGCCTTGGCGGTTGGCTGGCGGTGATCGGTCGCGAATCACTGGGCATTTACCTTGCCCATGTCTTGTTTTTGCGCCTGAGTTGGGCTGCGACGGCAGCGCTGCCGTTGCCGGTAGCCCTTGGCCTGACGGTGCTGGGCACGCTGGCCGGCACTGCGGCCTACTTGCCCCTGCACCGCCGGCTGTTCACGCCGCCTGCAGTTGCAGCTACGGCTTAGGCTTTCGCTTGGTTTTTTTGGTCTTGGGCGCCACGTCGGCGGCTGCGTCAGCGGCATCCGGCGGAGCTACATCACCCTGTGCGGGCCCGACATCACCCTGTGCGGGCCCGACATCACCTTGTGCGGGCCCGACATCAGCTGGTGCGGGCGCTGCATCAGCTGGGGGCTCGGCCGACGCATCGCCGCCAGGCTGCTGATCCATCGCCGACTGCACTATCGACTCGAGCTCGTCCCAAAACTGAGCCATGTCGGCGGGATGAAACCCGCGCACCAGCGCCACCGCCGCAAAGCACGTCTCTTCGACTTCGCGGAAGATCGCCTGCAGGTAAGCATGGAACACCTGCTCGTTGAGCAAGCTGAACGGCGTGGACGCGTAAAAGGCCAGCTCAGCCGGCGGCCCCGGATAGTACAGCAGCTGACCGATGCGCAGCGCGGCATTGGCGTTGTCCAAGGCGAGCAGTGCCAGCTGCTCGCGGTCCATGCCGCGGCACAGCACTGCCGTGATCGCCAGGTGCAGGCCGTGCGGCCGCTGCACCGTGCCAATGCCAACCATGGCGTTGCGCACCCGCATCGAGTAGCCGACCAGGCCGTGCTCCGGGTGCAGGTTGGGCTCGATGTCAAAACCGAGTTGCTCCAGCCATCCGCGCAGCAGGCGCCAGTGCGGGCCGGGCGCAGGCGTGGGCACGTCGATGGCTTGACCCGCGGCGGGCCAGCCGCCACCCCACGGTGGCTCGATGGCGACGGTGGTCTCCATCAATTCACGGCCGCGCGGGCATTCTGGCTCTTGCGACGGCGCCGCGGCGGCGGGGTGTGACCTTTTTGGGCCAGCACCGCCAGCCACGGCTCGGCGCGGGTGCGCAGCGTCAACTCGATGCCGTGCGTCAGCACTTCCTTGCGAAAACGCTCCCAAGTGGCGACAAATTTGGGCTCGTCGAGCAGCGTCGCCGGCACCTCGTAGGCGCAAACCAGCCGGGCCGGCCGAGCCAGCCGAAACCAGCGGCCGCCTTCCATCTGCAGGTTGGCGTGGGCGACCAGCGGCAGCACTGCCATTTTGCGCTTGGGCCGGGCGCAAAACGTGGTCTGCAGCACCAGCCAGTCCAAACCGTGGGCACGGTGGATCTGGGCGGTCTGCAAGTGCGACGGGTACCACATCGCCACGCCCGACGGCGCCTGGGTGGGCCCCAACCATTGCACGGGCCAGCGGTCGATGGCCTCGACCCAATTGCGCAGCGCAACTGCGTCGGGCACACCGTTGATCTGCGCCTGCTTGGCGGCAGCGACGTCGACTGCTACCACGGGAACAGAGGCACCGGCAGGGTGCGGCGCAGCAGCTTTGGCAGTACGGCGGGCCATCGGCAGTCCAAGGGCAGCGCGGGCGGGCGCGACCGGCCGGGCAGAGTAGCACGTCAGGCGGACGCAGGAAGGGGGATCTCGCCGCCCGGCACCAAAAAATCGTACCAGCGTCGGGCCAACCACGCAGCGGCGATCAGCTGGCGCCAGTTCGCTGGTGATTGCGACAAGCGCCGAGGTCCGGCCTTCGGAGTGAACCGATCGCGCGATGATCGTGACCCGAGCACGGGCGGTCGCCCTAGGTGGGTGTCGGAATGCTCCAATTTCTGGTTTTTTGATTCAATGTTATCCATAAGTTACGCGGCAAAATGGCTCAAAAAGGAGGTTCTCCGACAGCCTCCTAGGCACCGCTCCCAGACCATCGCCACCGTGGACGCGGTGACCACCAGCGGCGCATGGGATCCAACCTTCTTGGTCGAAATCCCTTCCGGTGTCCGCGGGCGCCTTTGCGTCGATCGCACGCGCCAGCTACCCTACGGGCCCGCCGTCGTGCTGCGGTGCCGCTACTGCCCATGCTTGACCTACCCATCGACGCCAGTTACACGCTGCCGGCAACCTGTCTGACATGGACGGCTGAGCGCGCCAGCGGCCCGGGCGGCCAGCACGTCAACAAGACCTCGACGGCGGTCGAGTTGCGGTTCGACCTGCACGGCGAGCACGGTCTGGACCCCGATTCGGTGGGGCGGCTGCGGGCGCTGGCCGGCAAGCGCATCGGCGGCGACGGGGTGCTGATCCTGGTCGCGATGGAATACCGCAGCCAGCTGCGCAACTTAGATGCAGCGCTGCAGCGGCTGGCCCAGCTGGTGCGCCAGGCGCGCATCCCGCCCGAAGTGCGCCACAAGACCCGGGTGCCGCGCGGGCAAAAGGTCGCACGCTTGACCGACAAGCGCCTGCACAGTGCCCGCAAGCGCGACCGCCAGGCGCCCAACGGCGACGCGTGAACCGGTTGCGCCAATCGCTGCGTCCAATTGGGCAACTGCAGCCCCAACGTGCCGTGATGCGGACCATGCGGACCAAGCTGCTTGCCCTGTGGATTGTGCTGGCGGTGCTGCCGCTTGACGTGCCTGGTGCCTGGGCATGGTCGGCGCGCAAGCCGGCAGCGCCGGTCAAAGGCAGCCCCAAGCCGGTGCCGAGCCGTGCGCCGCGGCTCCGGGTCCATTCTGGAGCGCAACCACCGGCGCGCCGCGACAACGCTGATGTTGCCAGTGCGCGGCCAGACCCGCTGGACCTGCGGGTGGACGCAGCGCTGGCCGCCAAGAAGCCCGACCAGCGCGTGCTGCTGCGGCTGCTGCGCGAAGCAGTGGCCGGTCGCGAGACTGACTTGGCCGCGCGCCTGGCGCAGCCGCTGCTCGCCGACCCCAAAGTGGGGTTGGCGTTGCTCGTCGACGCTGCGCAGGTGGTCGGCAGCGAATCGGGCCTGGCACTGCGGATGTGGCAGCGCGCGTGGGCACTGGGTGCCCGCCGTTTGCAGCTGGGCGGGGTGATCGCGCAGGGTTTGGCTGACGCGCTGCTGGCGGCCGGCGATCCGCAAGGCGCCCATCAGGTGGTGACCGAGGCACTGGGCCGCATGGGCAAGGGCTTGCGCCGCGGCCTGTACGACCGCATGGCCGCGATCGCGCGGTTGCAGGGCCGGGTGCCCGAAGTGGCCGATCAGCTGGTCGACCTCGACGATGCCGACGCGCTGGTCGTGGCCGCCGGGCTGCAAGGCGAGGCGGGCGACGACGACCGGGCACTGGAGACGCTGCAGCGGGCCTGGCGGCGGTATCCGGGGCACCGCGCATTGCAGGCGGCGTTGATGCAACTGCTGGTCCGGATGGGTCACCGGCCTGAGCTGCGCACGGTCGTTGATCAGGTGGTGCGGTTGGCTCCGGCCGATCCCATGCCGTACCTGGCGCTGCTCGACGCTCACATCGCGGCGCGCGACGCCATTGCCGGCCGGGCGCTGATTGACGAACTGGCCGGCCGCTATCGACGCCACGACACACTGCTGGAAGCATTGGTCGACCGCGAGCAGCGCATCGGGCAGGAAGGCGCGCGGATACGGGCCCTGTACGAACAGCTGCTGGCCGCGGCGCCGCACGAGCCGCAATACATCGAAGCCTTTGCCGAGTGGCTGCTGGGCCGCGGCCGCGACAAAGAGGCGTATCTGGTGCTGGCCAAGCTCGGTCAGGATCCGCGCAAGTGGCAGGGACTGTTCAAGCAAGCCGAGCTCTTGCTCGGGCATCGGCTGGCCAAGCCGGCGGCGACCGTGGTCGCGCGGCTCGTCGAGCTGGCGCCTGCCGATCCCAAGGTGATCAAGCTCCAGGCCCAGCTGGCTGAGTTACAGGAACAATTCGCGATCGCGCTGCGCCACTGGTCGGTGCTGGCCCAGTTGGGGCCCGAGCCGACGGCAAGTGATCGCAAGCGCGCAGCCGATGCACGCCATGCGCTGGTCGCGCTGTTGCGGCGGACCCACGAGCTCGAACCGCGACGGGCGACGCTGCAGGCAACGCTGCTGGCCGGTACGCCCGATCTGGCGGCGGGCCTGCTGTACTTCGATCTGGTGGGCCAACTGGACAGCGAGCCAGCATCTGACACCGCGGCATGGCTGGCAGTGACCAAGCTGATGACTGACAAGTTCAGTGGCGACGCCGAAGTGCTGGCGGCGGCGATGGCTGGCTACCTGCAGCGCGATCAAACCGAAGCGGCTTTGGCGATGGGCGGCCGCCTGCAAGCCAGCGACGCTGATGTCGCGGAGCCGCTGCTGCAACAGCTGCTGGAGGGGGCGCTGGCCCGCCAGCAGCCCGCGCTGGCAACCCGGGCTGAGGCGCTGCTGGCCCGACCGGTGCGCGGCGTGGTCGGGCAAAGCGTGCTGCTGCGGCTGGGCGACTTGCACTTGCGCTATGGCGATGCCGATGGCGCAGCCGAACTGTACCGGCGGGCGGCAGCGGGCCGCAGCGACAACCGCGCCGCGGTGCGGCTGGCGGCGCTGTTTCGGCAAATTGGCCAGCCGGCCGCTGAAGAAGCGGCACTGCGCGAGGTGGTACAGCGCGGCAGCGACAGCGACGAGCTGGAGGCAGCCGGGCAGCGGCTGGTGACCGTGGCGACCGTGCGCGGCAAATGCGGCGACCTGGTGCGCTGGTTAGACGCCATCGCACCGCAACATCCGCGCAAGGACGCGGTGGCGCGGCTGCGCTCGGCCGCCTACGACGCGTACCTGCGGGGAGGGACGGTCGATGAGCGAACCGCCGGGCCGGCACCGGCGCCCGGACCGTTGGGTGAAGCACTGAGCAGCGCGGATTTGGCTCTACAAATTAGGGCTTTGCGCCAAATGGCTGCGGCCCGGCGCTTACTGCCGGCGGCGGCGGCGCGTCAGTTGGGCCTGTCAGCAAACCCAGCCGTGCGGCGCGATGTGGCGCTGGCGCTGGGTGCGGCGGGGGGCACGGCGGCGGCTGAGCTGCTGCGCGACATCATGATCGAAGGCACCGACAACGACGATGATGTGCGGACGGCGCAGCTGCTGGCGCTGGCGAACTTGCCCAATGTGCCCGGCATTGACCCGCTGCTCGACCGCGGCATGACCCGCGGCGGCGACGCGCTGGCGCTGTTGGTGGTGGGCATCCATGGCTCGCCGGCCCTGGCTTCGCTGTTGGTGGCGCGCCGCGAGGGCGGCTCAGCGGCGACGCTGCTGGCGACAGGCGCCCTGCTGGGCCGCGGCGAAAGTGGGCCAGAACTCCAGGAAGTCCGCACCACGCTGCTCGACGCCGTGGCCAGAATCGGCAGCGGCAACAACGACTTGCCGCGAGCGGCGGCGACATTATGGGCGCTGCGGGCCAGCAACCACGCGCGGACGGCGCAGGAGCTGGCGCGGGTAGCCGTGCAGACCGACAACGCCGCTTTGCGGCGGGTTGCGCTCAACTTGCTCGGCAGCAAGCAAGCGCCCCAGCTGCTGTTGGACCTGCCGCCCGTTGGCCGAACGGAGATGTTGCGTGAAATCAAAGTCAGCGCTGAGCGCGCGGTGCTGGCACCGTGGATTCAGGCTGTGCCGGAGCTGGTGCGGATAGCGGCAACGCTGCACGGCCCCCTGCTCGCCGCGCTATGGCAGGCGCAGGGCACAGACGCGGACGCACACAGCAGGCGGGCGGCGTGGTGTGACCAGCTGCAAGCGATCGACAGCCAGGCCGCCACCCTGCTGCAGTGCGATCCGGCGGCGATTCAGAAATAATCCGCGTTATTTCATGTTTCTGAACACAGGGTGCGTCCAGATCTTGCGGGAGCTGTAACCCCGCAGGCCGACCCGGGGCCGGCCGGCCAAAACCGCACCGAGATCTTTCGCTAACCGCAAACAAGCGGCTATACTGCGGTCCATGCGCCCCAACCGCGGCCGCCGTTCGGCAACCCGCGAGGATGCGCTGTCATGGAGCCCACATGCACCGGCCGCCCGCCCCTCGAATTTGCCTGACTGCGTTCGCTGCTCGGTTTTCCAGTCGACTGCGCAACCGCCTGCGCGCGCCACTTTGGGCCCTAACCGCCTTGCTGTTCAGCGCCAGCGCAGGGATGGCCAGCTGTGGCCAAGAAATCATCGATTTTGATGGCCTGTACCTGGTGATTTCGGCCGACAAGACACCTGAGCGGATCGCCCGGCTCGACTTCGACCTGATCAACGACAAAGGCGCCAAGCGCGTGGCGTCGGGTGACAACAAGTTCAAGGTGCAGCTCACCGAGAGCGCCGATGTGGCGGTCACGCCGTACCGCGTGCAGATCAAGGCCAATGCCCAGTGGGTTGGCGAGGTACAACTGCGCGTCAGCGGGGCCGATGGCAGCGGCAAGATTGTGGCCACCTACAACGGCAGCATCGACAGCACAGCCAAGAAGGAACAGTTGGTGCACTTGGTGGCCATCGGCGCCAAGCCCACCTGTGACGCGGACGGCGATGGTGTACCCAAGTGCACGCCCGAGTGCCAGACCAAGGGCGCGGCCTGCGACTGCAACGACGAGGCGACGCCTGATCCTGACCACGGCAATGTGCCCAAGGGCAAGCTGGCCAGCCCGTTTCTGACCGAAGACCCGTGCCTAGACGCCGGCGATGGCATCGATCAGGACTGCGACGGCACCGACTTGGCCAAAATCGACAGTGACGGCGACACCGATCCAGACTGCTTCGAACAGCAAAAATGCCCCACAGTCGGCGGTGTGGCCCCCGAGGAGAACCCCGAAGTCTCGACCAAGGCCGCTGAACTGTGCGACGACGTCGACAACAACTGCAATGGCAAAGTCGACGACGGCATGGAATTTGTCGACATCGACGGCCAGAAAAAGCCGCTGGCCAAAGGCGACGGATGTGGCGCTGGTGTATGCAAGGGCGGCAAGGTCCAGTGCAGCGCCGACAAGAAGGGCCTGGTGTGCAGCACCGCCGCCAACAAGAAAGACGAAGTGTGCGCCAACAAGGAAGACGACGACTGCGATGGCCAAGCCGACGAGGGCTGCGAGGCCGATGACCTCGACGGCGACGCCAGCTCCAATGCGACCGAGGCCGCGTGCAAGTTCAAGTATGCCAAATTCCACAGCGAATACCACCCGGGCGCAGCTGAGCCGTGCTGCCCAACCGGTCAGGACTGCTCGGGCAAAGACGGCCTGTGGGACTTCAACTGCGACGGCAAAGTCACAGCGTGCCCCAGCGACGATCCCGACGGCGACGGCAAGAGCGGCGACTTGGACTGCGAGCCCAACAACCCCGACATCTACTCGGGCGCCAAGCAAAAATGCGGCGACGGCAAGGGCCCTTGCCCCATCGACGGCGACGTACCGTGCAGCACTGACAAAGACGGCGACAAGTACAACGCCGGCGACGACTGCGACGATGGCAGCATCGACATCCATCCCGGTGCCACCGAGCTGTGCAACGGCATCGACGACGACTGCGATGGGCTGGTCGACGAAGGCAATCCGGGCGGCCAAGACGAAGCGTGCGGCGACAAAGACGGCGACTGTGGGCTGCAGCCCGGCGTTTCGGTGTGCAAGCACTTTGTGCCCAAAGATGCCAGCTTCAAGCCCGACGACCTCGATTGCCTCAAAGTGCCCTACAAGGCGATGCCAGACGGCAAGACCGGCGTGTGCATCGGCTGCTTTGGGGACAATCGCCCTGCCAAAGAGAGCTGCGACACCAAGGACAACGACTGCGATGCCCAGACCGACGAAGACTTTCCCTACGAAGAAGAGGGCTCCAAGAAGCTGCTCAAGTGGGGCGAAACGTGCGACGGCATCGGCACCTGCGGCAGCGGGGTGGTGCAGTGCATCAACGTGACCAAGGTCATCTGCTCGACCGACCCCGGCGGCAAGAAAGACCAAGCCAAAGCCGAAGGCTGCAACAACCAGGACGACAACTGCAACGGCAAGACCGACGAGAACCTGACCTTGGTCAGCGACAGCAAGTGCGAAAAAGCCGGGGTATGCGGCGCGGGCTTGACCCAAATCCAGACCATTTGTGTGTCCGGCATTTGGCGCTGCGACTACAGCAAGGTCTTGAGCACCGAGTACGACAAGAACAAGACCTGCAAGGCCGGCGACAATTCGTGCCAATGCGAAGGTCTTGACCCCGGCAAGCCCGCGGTGTGCTACGCCATGGGCGAGACCAGCTGCGACAGCCTCGACAACGACTGCAACGGCCAGACTGACGAAGACTTTGACTTCAAGGACTTCAACAGCCAGGTCCTCAAGATCGGCAGCGGATGCGGCACCGGCGCCTGCGCGGGCGGCAAGGTCGTGTGCGACGGTGGCAAGAACGCCAATGGCCTGCTGACCTGCGACACCTTGCCCAAGGTCACCAAAGAGAAGTGCAACGCGACCGACGACGACTGCGATGGCCAGACCGACGAGATTGCCGAGATGCCGGTCACCGACTCGACGTGTTTCCTGGTCGGCGTGTGCAACAAGGACAGCGTCAAGGCGACCTGCCCCGCCGGCGGTTGGGTCTGCGACTACAGCAAAACGGCGTACTACGAGAGCGGCAAAGAAGTCAGCTGCGACGGTTTGGACAATGACTGCGACGGCCAGACGGATGAAGACTTTGACTTCAAAGAGTTCGACACCAAGAACCTCAAGATCGGGGCGGCGTGCGGCACCGGCGTCTGCTTTGGCGGCAAAGTGGTGTGCACCAGCGACAAGAAGGGCCTGAGCTGCGGCACCTTGGTCAATGTCGGCAAAGAGCTGTGCGACTACAAGGACAACGACTGCGACGGCCAGACCGATGAGGACTCGAGCTACACCCAGGAGGGCGGCAAGGTCTTGCCCGTGCTAGCCGCTTGCGACGGCGTTGGCCAATGCGGCGCCGGTAACGTCGAGTGCAACAAGCCCGACCTGACCACCTGCTCCAGCAATGCCAACGGCAGCAAACACGCTGACATCACCGAGAAATGCAACGACTTGGACGACGACTGCGATGGCCAAACCGACGAAGGATGCGACTTGGACAAGGATCAGTTCTGTACCAGCAGCATGGCGACTGACAACAAGCCCAAGAGCTGCCCTAAGGGCGGCGGCGACTGCGATGACGACCCGGCCAAGAACAAGGACGCCGGGTTGGTCAACCCCAGCGTGTCTGAGATGTGCGACAGCATCGACAACAACTGCAGCGGCCAGACCGACGAAATCTTCAAGTACACCGAACCCACCGGTGCCACCGCAGGCGTGGGTGCCAATTGCGGCTTGGGCGAGTGCAGCAAGGCCCAAAGCAAAGTGGTGTGCGCGGCCAGCAAGGTCGCCGCCGAGTGCCCGGGCTTCAAGCCCGCCGAAGAAATCTGCGACAACAAAGACAACGACTGCGACGGCCAGACCGACGAAGGATGCGACGACGACGCCGACAAGTACTGCGATGTCGGCATGAAAGTGGCAGGAACGCCGACGGTGTGTCCCTCGACCAAGATCGCCAAAGACGGTGATCCTGGCGACGACTGCAACGACGATCCGCTCAAGAATGGCAAGCCGATCAACCCGGGCGCCATCGAAGACTGCGACGACATGGACAACAACTGCTCGGGCAAGAAAGACGAGACCTGCGACGACGACAACGACCTGTATTGCGATGCCAAGCTCAAGCTTGTCGGCACGCCCGGCGTATGCCCCAAAGGCGGCAACGACTGCAACGACGATCTCGCCGCGATTAACCCCAACGGCGTCGAAGCCTGCGATGACGTCGACAACAACTGCACCGGCAAGTCCGACGAAGGATGCGACGACGACGGCGACCAGTACTGCGACACCGGTATGACGGTCATCGGCGAGCCGTTGGTCTGCAAGAAGACCGCCGCCATCGGCGGCAAGGGCGACGATTGCAACGACTCGGCCAAGGAAATCAGCCCGGCTGCCACCGAAATCTGCGACGACATTGACAACAACTGCGCGGCCGGCAAAGACGAAAACTGCGACAATGACAACGATTTGTACTGCGACGCCAAGATTGCGATGGTCGGCACGCCGGCCGTGTGCCCCAAAGGCGGCAATGACTGCAACGACACAGTCAAGGACATCAACCCGGGCGCAACCGAGCTGTGCGATGACGTCGACAACAACTGCAAAACCGGTCTGGACGAAGGCTGCGACGACGATGGCGACAAATTCTGCGACGCCAGCATGACGGTGGTCGGCACGCCAGCCGTGTGCACCAAAGGCAAGGACGACTGCAACGACGATCCGGCCAAGGGCGGCGCCGCCATCAACACCGCCGCCGAAGAAAAGTGCGACGATCTGGACAACAACTGCAAGACCGGCACCGACGAAGGCTGTGACGACGACAACGACGACTACTGCGACGCGGGCATGAAGATGGGGGCCGTGGCACCCAAGACCTGCCTGGCCAACGTGGTCAAAGCGCCCGATACGCCGGGCGACGACTGCAACGACGATCCGAGCACGGGGCTGTTCGTCAACCCCGGCAAGAAAGAGGTCTGCGACGGCAAAGTCGACGAGAACTGCAACGGCAAAACCGATGAAGAGAGCGCGATCAACTGCACCGATTTGTTCTTTGACAACGACAAAGACGGCTATGGTGCGGGCACCAAGAAGTGCCTGTGCAAAGTTTCCGATGTCTCGGGCTACACCGCGACGGTGGGCAGCGACTGTGACGACACCAACAATTTGGTGTTCCCCAACCAGACCGAGACCTGCGCCACCAGCTACGACGACAACTGCAACAGCAGCAACAACGACGAAAATGCGGCGACTTGTAAGGTGTTCTACTTGGACTCAGACGGGGACAGCTTTGGCGTCGACACCAAGAAGTGCCTGTGTAGCGCCGACAGCACCACCAAGTACACCGCCGACAAGGCTGGCGACTGCAATGACGACCCGACCAAAGCGGGCAACACCCAAAATCCAAGCAAGACCGAGTTGTGCAACGACAAAGACGACGACTGCAAGACGGGCGTCGACGAAGGCTGCGACGACGACAACGACGACTATTGCGACAGCACGATGACGGTCGTCAGCGTAACGGCCACCTGCCCCAAGACCAACGGCGGCAGCGGCAGCACGGGCAATGACTGCCAGGACGACCCGGCCAAGAGCGGGCTGCTGATCAACCCCAGCAAGACCGAGATCTGCAATGACGCCGACGACAACTGCAATGGCTCGAGCGACGAGGGCTGCGACGATGACAACGACGACTACTGCGACAGCGCCATGACCGTGGTGGGCGTCCCCGCAACCTGCAAGCAGAGCAACGGTGGCGTCGGGGCCCTAGGCACCGACTGCAACGACGACCCCGCCAAGAGCGGCAGTGCCCAAAATCCGGGCAAAACCGAGGTCTGTAACAACATCGACGACGACTGCAAGGCGGGCGTCGACGATGGGTGCGACGATGACAACGACGACTTCTGCGACGACAAGATGACCGTATTTGGCAAGCCCGCGACCTGCACCCAGACCGATGGCGGCGCCGGCGGCAAACTGGGCAATGACTGCAACGATGCGGCAAGCAATGGCTTGGCGCAAAACCCAGCTAAACCAGAAATCTGCAATGACATCGACGACAATTGCAGCGGCGCCGCCGACGAGGGATGCGACGATGACAACGACGACTACTGCGACAAGAACATGACCGTGGTCAACACCCCGCTGACGTGCAGCAAGACCACAGCAAGCGCCACCGGCAGCCCCGGCAACGACTGCGAAGACGACCTGACCAAAGGTGGCCAATTCAGCAATCCTGGCAAGACCGAGTTGTGCAATGACATCGACGACAACTGCAGCGGCGTGAGCGATGAAGGGTGCGACGACGACAACGACGACTACTGTGACGCCAACATGACGATCGTCAACACGCCCAAAACCTGCACCAAGACGGTGACCAACAACCAGGGCACGCCCGGCAATGACTGTGAAGACGACCCAGCCAAGGGTGGCTCGTCCCAAAACCCGGGCAAGACCGAAATCTGCAACAGCAAGGACGACAACTGTTCGGGTGCCACCGACGAAGGCGTCAAGCCCACGGTCACCGACTGCCCCAAAATCGGCAAGGGCGTGTGCACCCAAGCCGAAGTCGACAAATCCGCGGTCTGCACCGCCGGTACTTGGTCGTGCAACTACGTGTTGCTTCCGGATTACGCCTCAGCCGCGGCGCCCAATCAAGAAGCCCCACTTTGCAGCGACACCAAAGACAACGACTGCGACGGCACAACCGACAACTGCCTGTAGCCTATACAGAGACGCCTAGAGATGAGATCAAAGCGTGACGCAACCAAGGAGCGGCGAGTCGCCGCAGGCGCGAGCTTGCGACCCACCCAGCCAACGTAACAGCCAACGCCATGACCTCGGGTCATGGCGATCCTGTAGAGGTACCATGGAACGCAGGCGACCCGGCGACCCAGGCCAACCCGACACCCGAGGCTTCGATCCGCTCAGCGGCCACCGCGGCTACGACCCGCGCAACGACCCGCGCAACCCGGGCTCCGGCGGCGTGCGCCGGGCACCGCCAACGGCGATGCCACTGGTGCCGCTGGGTCCGCCGCCCAAGCCCGATGTGCCGCCGCGGCCGCCCAAGGAGCCGCGCAAGGCCCAGCCGATCGCCGTGGCTGGCACCAGCAATGTGCGGGCGCTGGCTGACCAAGAAGCGCTGGAGCGCGACGACATACGCGCGCGGCGCCGCGCCGAGGCCCTGCCGCCGCCGCCGCCACGCAAGCGCAAGAATCGGTCCAAAGAGCCACCCGTGGCGCCGACTTCGCTGTGCCGGATTGTCCACGTCGACGACGACTTGGTCGTGGTCGACAAAGCGCCCGGGGTTCCTGTCGCACCGATGGGCAGCTTTCGCGAGCGCTCGGTCGTCCGCGCGCTGCACGCCATGGGCTACCCGACGGTCTATCCGATCAACCTGCTCGACGCCGAGGCGAGCGGGCTTGTCGTATTTTCGCGGTCGGAGCAGGCCGCGCACGCGCTGCGCTGGAATTGGCGCAGCAGCTTGTGTGTGCGGACGTATGTGGCTGTTGCGATGGGTGATATTCCTGGCAACAAAGGCAAGATTTCGGTGGCGATCGGCGCCGTGCGCCAAGGCTTATCGATTCGCCATCAGGCGCTGCCGGTCGAGCAAGGCGGTCGCCCGGCAACCACGGAGTGGCAGTTGCTGGCCCGCGGGCGCGGCATGACCCGCGTGCAAATCGAGGTCAAGCAGGGGCGCTGCCACCAAATCCGCATCCACTTTGCGACCATGGGTTTTCCGCTCGTGGGTGACAAGCAGTATGGCCGCGGTTTCAATGACGTGCCGCTCGAGACCCTGCTCGACATGCCCGGCAAGCACAGTGAAGTGCCGGGGCTGCCGCAAGGCCAGATCGCGCTGCACTGCAGCCGGATCACCATGCCGCACCCGACCAATGGTCAGGCCATGGACTGGCGCGTCAGCGTGCCGCGACGGCTCGTGGCGCTGATGCCCGGCGCGTGGACGGTAGGCGGCGCGGATAGGTAGACGCCGCGATCCGCCGCGGGAGAACAGGGTGGAACATGTGGGCTAGATCCAAATGGCTTGACGTCGGGCAACCGGCGCGCGACGATGTGAACTCCGCAGCGCCCCCGCTGCGCGCGACTTGATGAGGCGACGATGGGTCTGATGTACCGGCAGAGTGAACTCGGCCTTGGCGGCAGCGACGCCGACGCCAAGGCCATGGAGGGCAGCACGCTGACCACCACCGTCGAAGCGCTGGTCAACTGGGGTCGCAAATTCTCGTTGTTCCAGTACCCGTTTGTGACCGCGTGCTGTGGCATGGAGTTCATGTCTGTCAACGCTGCGCAGCATGATCTGGCGCGCTTTGGCTGCGAAGTGCCGCGGTTTACGCCGCGGCAAGCCGACTTGCTGATGGTGGTGGGCACGGTCACGCACAAGAATGCCCCGATCCTCAAGCGCATCTACGAGCAGATGGCTGAGCCCAAGTGGGTCATCGCCTTTGGAGCTTGCGCTTCAACCGGTGGCTTTTACGACAACTATGCGACAGTGCCGGGCATCGATCACATCATCCCCGTCGATGTCTACATCCCGGGATGTCCGCCGCGTCCAGAGCAGATTCAAGACGCAATTCAGCTGCTGATGGACAAGATTCAGGGCGGCCGGGCCGCGCTGCGCTGACGACCAGACCGGCACGATCACTGGCTGGCCGAAAAGTGGGCCAGCGCGATGCCAACCGCGACACCGACATTGAGTGA
>CANMNA010000045.1 GCA_947499075.1 Myxococcales bacterium | reverse complement strand
CGGCTTCATCTTGGCCTGACTTTTGCGCGGCGATGGCAGCCTTGGCCATGCACTGACCTGCGCCAACAGGGCCCGGCCTAGCGCCTGCGCCGCTGCTGCCCTCGGCCTTGCGGCTTATGACCAGAGCGATCGTGGTGGTGCATCACCGGCGACCCGTCGACGTTGCGCTTGACGTGCGACAGCGCAAACCGCAGCGCCACGCTGTCGGCCAGATCGTGCTGCTCTTCGGTCGGCGCAAACAGCACTTGCAAGGTCTGGCGGTCGGTGCGCATCTCTTCAAACGCCGGCATTGCCATCACGTTGGGATCGGCGCCGCGCGCGCGGTTGCCGTTGAAGTTGCGGTCGAGGTCAAGGTCGTTGAAGTCGCGGCGCCGAGTCTGCTTGCGGTTCTCGACACCGTACATCAGGGCCACGGGGTCGAGCGCTGGTTGGTTGTCATCCGCCGAAGGTGGCTGCCACAGCGCCTTGAGAACTTCGTCGCGGTTCAGGCGGTTGCCACGGTTATCGCCGGGGCGCTCTTGCGGATCGGGCTTGGGCTTGCCGCGGCCAGGCGCAGTCCCGCGCTCTGGTCGCGCCGCCGGTTCTGGTCGCGCCGCCGGTTCTGGTCGCGCCGCCGGTTCCGGTCGTTGGCCCGGCTCAGCCCCGGCACTGCGGTTGCCGTTGTCGCTGCCATGGTTGAAATTGTCGCCGCCCCGGTTGAAATTGTCGCCGCCCCGGTTGAAATTGTCGCCACGTTGGCCACCTTCGCCGCGACCGCGCGCATCGGGCCGCCCTGCGGCGTCACCACGGAGCGGCGCGCCGGTCCCACCGGATGGGCCCAAGTCGCCTGCTGCGGGTCCAGCGGCATCCAAGGTGCGGCGCGGCGATCCAGCGCCACGCCCGTCGCCCGCAGATCGGGCCTCGGCCACGTAGCCAATCTCGGCCGGCCACACCCGCGCTGAGCGCAGGCCCTCGACCAGCGCATTTTGCCCGGTGGCTGGCAGCGCGAACAGCGTGGCTGCGCCGCCAAATTTGTCTTCGCCGGGCGCGCATCCGCTGCCGCCCACACCGGCAACCCGGGCGCGGTGCGCAGCGCGGGTGGCAGCCTCGTCCAACGCCGCGTCGCCGCCCTGCAACACCATCAGTGCCGCAACACCGGGCTCCGGAGCCCAACTGTTGCCAGCTGGCAGCGCCACGACAGCACCGCCATGTTCGGCAAAGGCCCGCACGATCGCGGCGGCCGAGTACGTGGCCCCGTTGTCATCGGCAGGTTGGGTCAAGCTGCGCCAGCCAGCGCTCTGGAACCATGGGTCATCGGCGCGCGGGTAGCAGAGCAGCTTGCCGTTGTCGGTGAGCAACGCGACGGCGCTAAAAAGCTGCACCCCAAGACCCTGCAGCAACTCAGTGGTGTCACCCAGCGCCACCACTTGGTCTTCACCCACCACGACCAGACCGTCTAGTCCATGGTCGCGCGCTTGCACCGCCAAAAGCTCTGCGTCCAGTTGCCCGCTGTCAGACCACAGCGGTCGCACGTGCAAATCGATCAAAACGGCCATCTCTCTACCTTGGTGGTCGACCCGGTCGGCGACCCGTTGTGCCAGCGCAGCCTTGCGCCACTGGCAAGCTGACTTGAACTGAAAGGGGACTTGGGCGGGTGAGGTCAGCAGCTTCACGGCCTGGGGCAGACTTCACGGCCCGGGGCAGACTTCACGGCCCGGGGCAGACTTCACGGCCCGGGGCAGACTTCACGGCCCGGGGCAGACTTCACGACCTGGGGCAGACTTCACGGGCTGGGGCAGACTTCACGGGCTGGGGCAGACTTCACGGGCGGCGTTGGCCACGAGCACGCGTAGTGGCCAGTTCGCGCTTGCTGCGAGCATTGATGAACGCTCGGTGGGCACCGGGCAGCACAAGCAACGCGGCGATGTTAGCACAGCCGCCACAGCCCGCCAACCTGAATTTCGCCGATTTCAGGCGCCGGCTGGCCGCACGAGCTTGACGTGGGGAATGTTGGCCTCGAGGTAGCCCTCGCCCTTGCGCTGCCATCCCAGCACACCGTACCAGTCCTGCAAGTGGGCCTGAGCACTCATCACCGCCGCGCGCTTGCCAATGACCACGTGGACATAGTGCATCAACTGAGTGCCAATCCCGCGCCGCTGCAGGCTGCTGTGGACCGCCACCCGCCCGACCTTGACCGGGATCGCGTCGGCAAACAGCCGGGTCGTAGCCACGATCCGGCCGGCCTCATCGCGACCCAAGATGTGCACGCACTGCGGATCGAGGCCATCGACCTCGGCTTCGGCGGTGATCTTTTGCCCGACCACGAACACCTCGTCGCGCAACTGCAAGAGATCGTACAGCTCACGCAACGTCAGCTCGTCAAAATGCCGGTGGCTAAATGCAATCGTCATGTCAGTACTCGTCGTCGTTGCTGGGCGCCGCGTCGTCGCTGTCAAAGCTGCGCAGCGGCTTGATGGCTACGTCAAACACCCGATCGCGCGCCACTTGGGCGATCTCTGCGATCACCGCCGCAGCAGCACACTCCGGTCGGGCACCGTCTCTGTAGGTCCGCACCGAGACCGTTTGATTTTCGGCCTCCTTCTCGCCCACGACCAGCATGTAGGGCGTCTTGCGCAGCTCGGCTTCGCGGATCTTGTACTGCATCTTCTCCGGCCGATCGTCGACCTCGGCCCGCAGCCCAAGCTCTTGCATCTGCTTGCAGATTTGCCAGGCGTAATCTTCTGTCTTGTCGCTGATCGGCACGATGACCGCCTGCACCGGACTGAGCCACGTCGGCAGCGCGCCCGCCGTGTGCTCGAGCAGCACGCCGATGAACCGCTCAAAGCTGCCAAACACCGCGCGGTGGATCACGATCGGCCGGTGCGGCGTGTTGTCGGTGCCGGTGTACTTCATGTCGAAATTGAGCGGCTGCTGAAAATCAAGCTGAATCGTGGCGCACTGCCACTTGCGGCCCAGACAGTCGTCGATCTTGATGTCGATCTTGGGGCCATAAAATGCGCCGCCACCGACGTCAGTCGTGTATGCCTCGCCGGTCTTGTCCAGCGCAGCCTTGAGGTCTGCTTCCGCCTGATCCCACACCGCCGGCTCGCCCATGAACGAATTGGGCCGCGTCGACAAGATCAGCGACCACGAGATCCCGAAAAGCGCGTAGACTTCACGCACGATATCGAGCACTTCAAAAATTTCGGACTGCACCTGCTCGGGCGTGACAAAGATGTGGGCGTCGTCTTGCAGGAACTGCCGGACCCGGAACAGGCCGTTGAGCGCGCCCGCGAGCTCGTTGCGGTGCAGGATGCCGCCCTCGGAGATCCGCAGCGGCAACTCGCGGAAGCTGCGCTTCTTGCTGCAGTAAAACAAAAACGTATCCGGGCAGTTCATCGGCTTGAGGCAGTACTCGGTGTCCTCTTGGTGGATGATGAACATGTCGTCTTTGTAGTGGGTGTAGTGGCCACTCTTGATGTACAAATCCTTCTTGTACAACATGGGGTTAAAGATCTCTTGGTAGCCGCGGCGCCGCCCCTGCTCGCGCCAGTAGGTCAGCAAGCTGTGCAGCACGGTGAAGCCGCGCGGGGTCCAAAACGCGGCACCGGGCGCCTCCTGGTGGAAATGGAACAGGTCCAACTGCTCGCCCAGCCGCTTGTGGTTGCGCTTCTTGGCTTCTTCCAGGTAGTTCAAGTAGGCGTCGAGATCTTCTTGTGTCTCCCACGCCGTACCGTAGATGCGCTGCAACATCGGATTGGCGGCGTCGTTGCGCCAAAACGCGCCGGACGTCTTGAGCAATTTGTAGAACTTGAGCTTGCCCGTGCTCGCGACGTGGGGCCCGGCGCACAGGTCGACAAACTGGTTTTGGCGGTACAGCGTCGCGGTCTGGGTCCCAGTGGCGACAATCTTGTCGATGATCTCGAGCTTGAACGGCTGGTCGGCCCCCGCAAACAGGCTGCGGGCCTGGGCCATCGGCACTTCGGCGACCTGAAACGGCCATCCGCGCTTGATGATCTTTTTCATGCGCCGCTCGATCTCTTCCAGATCGGCGGGCACCAGTGGCCGCGGCAGCAAAATGTCGTAGTAAAACCCGTGCTCAATCGCCGGTCCCGCGCCGAACTTGGCCTCGGGAAACAACTGAAGCACCGCCTCGGCGAGAATGTGCGCTGCCGAGTGACGCAGGCGATGCAGACGCTGCGCGCGGGTTGGGTCGTCGCCGACCCGGTTGTTGGCGAACGTGATGTCGCCTGCGAGCTTGGCCAGCAGGCTTTGGCTATCGACAGGATCTGCAGCAACTTCGGACATGGGACCTACAAAGTGCAAAGAGTTCAACGGGCCGCGCCGGCGGTGGCACCATGGGCAGCGCCAACTGGCCGCTCACCGGGTCGCGCAGTCTAGCAGAGCCGAGTCGGCGACGCACCGCGCCACGCTGGCGACGCACCGCGCCAAGCTGGCGACGCACCGCGCCAAGCTGGCGACCCACTGGCCGACTTGTCGGCACGCATCGGCACGCATCGGCACGCATCGGCACGCATCGGCACGCATCGGCACGCATCGGCACGCATCGGCATAACCACCAATGTAGACCAGATTGTTGCAACCGTGCGCTTGCCTCTGGTATCTTGGCCGACTGGCGTCGTGCAGTGAGCTTGGGACGGCAAGCGGCACAACCACCCCCGCCGGAGGAGATTCAATGCACTCGCAGAAAGCTTGGCGCGACCTCACCCTGTTGGGTAATCGCGGCGCTTGGGTATGGGCGCTCGCTGCGTCATTGATGATGGTGGCAGTCGGTGCGTGCGGCACGGCCGAAGGACCGGCCGACAGCACGTCGACGGCCAAGCCAGGTGACGTCGAGAACACAGACGACGTCGCACCGGGCGCCGATGCCGATGCCGCGCAGCCGGATGGCTCGAGCGACATCGCCACCGCCCAGGACGGCGGCCCGTGTACCGCCGACGAGGAGTGCGCCGACAAGGTCACGGTCGATCCGAAGACATGTGACGCGCCAGTTTGCAAAAACGGCAAGTGCCAAGTCGGCGTTTCTAAAGCCAAAAATGGCAAGATCTGCGATGACGGATGGGAGTGCACCGCCGCTGACGTCTGCACGGAAGGCAAGTGCGCGGGCGCGGTCAAGTGCGAAGAGAAGGGCGCGACGGGCATCGTCAACGTGTGCAAAGTCGGGCAATGCGACGACAACGGCACCGGCAAGTGCGTCTTTTTCAACGGCAAAGGCGCTTGCGACGATGGCGATCCGTGCACAACGGAAGACGCCTGCCAAGCTGGCGGCAAGTGCAAAGGTGCCGACAAAGCCTGCCCCGATGACAAGAACGCCTGCACGATTGAGACCTGCAACCCGGCCAAAGACGGCGCATGCGACATTGCGAGCGCCCCCACCGGCACCGGGTGTAGCGACAACGACTTCTGTACGGCCCAGGACACCTGCGACGGCAACGGCAAGTGTGCGGGCGTCACGGTCAAGTGCGTTGCGCAAGGCAACCCCTGCAGCATCGAAGCATGTGATACGGCACTGGGCTGCGTCAGCAAGCCGCTGAACGACGGCCAATCTTGCGACGACAACAACTCGTGCTACGAGAAGGACGTCTGCGTCAAGTCGGTGTGCAAAGGCAAAGATATCGCGGGCATCGACGACGACAACCCGTGCACCAAGGACATCTGCGAAGGCAAGGGCTTGGCCAAGCCCCAGATCAGCCACGACCCGGCGCCGATGGAAGGAGCGACCTGCAGCGACGGCGAAAACTGCACAGTCGGTGACTCCTGCAGCAACGGCGCCTGCAAAGCCGCACCTTTGGTGTGCAACGACGGCAACCCCTGCACGCAAGACCAGTGCGACCCCAACAAGTGTGTCGCTGGCGGCTCGGTGTGCGGTCAGTGCGTGTACCTGCCCGCCAAAGACGCCGCAGCCTGCGAAGATGGCGACAAATGTACCGCCAAGGACAGCTGTAAGCTCGGCAAGTGCACCGGCATCGACCTGCTGACCACCGGCGGATGCGACGACAAAAACCCGTGCACCAACGACAATTGCCAGCCCGGTGCCGGATGCATCAACGTGCCGGTCGATCCGGCCAAGACAGCGTTCTGCGACGACGGCGACCCGTGCACCGAAGTCGACAAGTGCGGCGGCTCCAGCTGCAAAGGCACGCCGCGCGACTGCAAGGACAGCGATCCGTGCACCAACGACATGTGCAACCCCAAGGCCACCGACATCAAGCTGGCTTGCTTGCACGAGCTGTACGACGGCCCCTGCGACGACGGCGACAAGTGCACCGCCAGCGACCTGTGCGCCGGCGGCACTTGCAGCGGCGCCAAGGTCATCTGCGACGACAAGAACCCTTGCACCATCGACATTTGTGACACCCAGAAAGGATGCCAGTACAAGTTCGCGGCCGGCGGATCGCCGTGCAACGACGGGCTGTCCTGCACGATCAACGACTACTGCGACGCCGGCCAGTGCGTGGCGGCCAAAGACGAGTGCAAACCGTGCGACAGCGACTCGTACTGCAAGCAATTCGACGACAACGACGTGTGCAACGGCAAGGTGATGTGCATCGACTCGGGCGGCAAGAAAGGCAAGGTTTGCGCCGTCGATCTCAAGTCAGTGGTCAAGTGCGATCCCAGCAGCGACACCCCATGCAGCACCAACACCTGCAATCCTGACAACGGCTTGTGCAAGGCGCTCCTCAAAGCCGAAGGCTTGCAGTGCACCAGTGCCGACAAGTGCATTACCGGTGCCGCGTGCAGTGCCACTGGCCAATGTGCTGGCAAGACGCTGAGTTGCGACGACAAGCAAGACTGCACGGTCGACTCGTGCGATCCCGCAGTCGGGTGCAAGTTTGTCTCTAAAGCCGACGCCACCGCCTGTGACGACGGCACGCTGTGCACGCCCACCGAGGGCGACAAGTGCGCCAAGGGCAAGTGCATCAACCCGTTGAACACCTGCGCCTGCAATTCCGATCAAGAGTGCGTGGTCTACGAAGGCAAAGACGGCGACGCCTGCAACGAGAAGTTCAAGTGCATCGCCGGGGCCAGCGGCAAGTTCTGCAATCCGGTACCCGGCACGCAGACCGTCTGCGACACCAGCAAAGACACCGCCTGCGTGGTCAGCACTTGCGAGAAGTCGAGCGGTTTTTGCAAGCCGTTGACCAAAGCGGACCTGTCGCCCTGTGACGACGGCAACAAGTGCACGATCGGCGACTTCTGCCAGACCGGCACCTGCAAGGAAGCCAAAAAGCTCAACTGTGACGACCTGAACCCGTGCACCGACGACATCTGCGACGGCGAATTCGGATGCGCCTCGGGCCCCAAGGCGGCCGGCGCCAAGTGCACCGACAACGACGCGTGCACCAGCAACGACGCCTGCAAGAACGGCGCCTGCGTGGGTGTCAAGCTGGTGTGCGACGACGGCAACGCGTGCACGCTCGACCTGTGCAGCAAGACCAGTGGATGCACCAACCAAATTGACGACTCGCTGCCCTGCGACGACGGCGACGTGTGCTCGGGCAAAGACGTCTGCAAAGCCGGCGTATGCGCCGGACCGCCCCTGAAGTGCGACGACAACGACTCGTGCACGATTGACGCCTGCGACGGCCAAGGCGGATGCAAGAACATCGTGGTCGAAGGCAAGGACTGCAGCGACAACGACGCGTGCACTACCGCCGACACCTGCAAGTCGGCCAAGTGTGTGGGCGTGCCCAAGCAGTGCAGCGACGCCAACGAGTGCACGCTCGACAGCTGCAAGAACGGCGCCTGCGTGGCCCTGGCCGCCACCGGCACACCGTGCGACGACGGCAATGCCTGCACCAACCAAGACGCCTGCGACAACAACGGCGGATGCGCCGGCAAGATCTTGACCTGCGACACCAGCAACAGCTGCATCGCCTATCCGCAGGGATGCTTGCCCAGCAAGGGCTGCTTCTCGGTGCCCAACGACGGCAAGACCTGCAGCGACAACGACTTGTGCACGTTCAGCGACATCTGCAAGGGCGGCGCCTGCACCGGTCAGAGCATCGACTGCAATGACGGCGACGTGTGCACCAACGACACCTGCGACCCCAAGAAGGGGTGTCTCATCAAGCAAAACACCTGCGACGACGCCAACGCCTGCACCACCGACACCTGCGACAAGGTCAAGGGTTGCCAGCATGTGATCTTGGACGGCGCGATGTGTGACGACGGCGACGCGTGCACCGATCAGACCCAGTGCAACCAGGGCAAGTGTGTCGGCAAGATCGTGATTTGCGACGACAAAAACACCTGCACCGGCGATAGCTGCAACAGCGCGGTGGGATGCGTGTTCCTGCCCGGTGAAGACACCGCCGTCAAGTGCGACGACAAGGATCCCTGCACCGACGATGCCTGCGATGTCAAAGGCGTCTGCGTGGGGACCAGCAAAGATTGCGACGACAAGAACCCGTGCACCAAGGACAGCTGCAGTCCGCTCAAGGGTTGCGTCTACACCGACGCCGATGAGAACACGGTCTGCGACGACGGCGACGCCTGCACTAAGGACACCAAATGCACCGGTGGCCTGTGCGCCAAGGGCACGCTGAGCTGCGGCCTATGCCAAGTCGACAAGGATTGCGCGATTTTTGACAACAACAACAAGTGCGACGGCGGCTACAGCTGCAAGCCCAGCGTCGCGGGGCTCAAAGCCTGCTACTTCAACCCCGACCCCATCGTGTGCGACACCGTCAACGACTCGCCGTGCAAGCAGAACAAGTGCGACACCTCCAACGGCCAATGCGCGATGACCGAGCTGCTCAACGGCACCAAGTGTGAAGACAGCCTAGGCTGCACCGCCAACGACACCTGCGCCAACGGAGCGTGCAAGTCCGGCCCGCCCGCCGACTGCAGCAAGTCAGGCGACGCATGCAACGATGCGGGATGCCAAGAGACCGGCAAGCCTGGTGGGTACACCTGCGTGTCGCTGCCCAAAGCCGGGTCGCCGACCTGCGACGCCGACGGCAACGGATGCACGGCCAACGACTTCTGCTCGGTCGGCAAGTGCATCAAAGGCACAGCAATTGACTGCACCGGCGTGGCCAAGGAGTGCCAGATTGCCGCGTGCAAGTCGACAGGCGCCGTGGCGTTTCAGTGCGCCGTCACCAACGTCGCCGATGGCGGCACTTGTGACGACAACCAGTTGTGCACCAACGGCGACTTCTGCAAGACCGGCAAGTGCCAGGCCGGCACCACGCCGCACGATTGCAGTGAAATCAGTAATATCTGTGCGACAGGCACCTGCGACAAGACCGGCAATGGCGGGCTGGGGGCCTGTATCCCCAAGCCGCAAAACGACGGCAAAGACTGCGACTCTGACAACAACGGATGCACCGTCAGCGACAAGTGCAACGCCGGTGGGTGTATCCCCGGCGCGCCCGCTGACTGCCAAGGCGCGACCACCAACTGCGCGATCGGCGCCTGCCAGTCGACCGCGGCTGCGACCTATTCGTGTGTTGCGGCCCCCAAGAAGGACGACTTGCCGTGTGAAGCCGACAGCAACGGTTGCACCGTGGGCGATGCCTGCAAGACCGGCAAGTGCGCGGCCGGCAAGGGCTTAGACTGCTCGGCCAAGAATTCGGCTGACGGATGCCAGTTGGGTGTGTGCAAATCGACGGGACCCTCCTCTTCGTTTTGCGACATTGGCTTTGCGCTCAAGGCCGTGGCGTGTAACTCCGACAACAACGGCTGCACCCAAGGCGACCAGTGCAATGGCTTGGGCGCGTGCCAGCCAGGTCAGGCAGTCGACTGCTTGGGCATCACCACCGGATGCTCGCAGGGCACCTGCAAATCGACCGGTTCGGCCACCTACAGCTGCCAAGGCAACGCCAAGCCCGATGGTGCCGTCTGCGACGCCGACTTGAGCGGATGCACCAAAGATGACAAGTGCTTGGCCGGCAAGTGTGCGCCCGGCGCGCTGGTTGACTGCACCGACCCCAAGGCCACGCCATCGCAGTGCCTCGCCGCCAAGTGCCTGCCATCGGGGTCGACGACCTACCAATGCGACAACGCGCCGCTCAAAGACAACACGCCGTGCAACGCCGACAAGAACGGATGCACGCCCAACGACAGCTGCCAGTTGGGCTTCTGCGAGGCCGACGTCACCCAGACCTGCTCGGCGGTGGCCGGCCTGTGTGCCGACGCCAGCTGCAAGTCAACCGGCGACGCCACGTTTAGCTGCGTGGCCAAGCCCAAGGAGAGCTATCCGGCACTCGATCCGCCGGTCAACTGCACGCCGACCGACAAGCCGCCGATCTGTGCCACCGGCTACACCTGCACCACCATCGACGCGACCGCCAACATTGGCCTGTGCACCAGCCCGATCGTCATCTTCTGCGACGACGGCAACAAGTGCAGCGAAGGCGACGCCTGCTCGGGCGGCGTCTGTAAGGCAGGCAAGGCCAAGAATTGCGACGACAAGGACGCGTGCACGTTGGACTCGTGCTCGGCCGGCAAGTGCATCAATACCGCGATCGCCGGATGCGTGCCGTGCATCGACGAGCTGTTTGACGATCCGTACCCGAAGAACTGGGCACCGCTTTCCACCGATGTGACCTTTGTGACGTGGGACACCAGCACCAAGAAGCCCTTGACCGGGCCGGCCAACTACCGCTCGACGTGGAAGGGCCCAAGCACCAAGACCGGCGCGCCGACCTCGGAGATCGCCAAGCTGCGCAGCCGCCGCATCTACATCGGCGACAGCGCCGCGGCCACCTTGGAATTTTACGTCAACATGACCGTCGGCGCTCAAAACTGCGGCTTTGACGACCTGCAGGTCCGCATCAACGGCATCAAGGTGTGGGAGAAGTGTGATACCAGCAATGCCAACAACTTTGAACCGGGCACCAGCTACGAGAAGGTCAAGCTCGATCTCAGCAAGTTCGCCGGCGCACCCGCCGATCTGGAATTCTGGATCATCGCTGGCACCCAGGCCGACAACAAAGGCACGGTCGACATCGACAGCGTCAAGTTGACCGGCGCCTGTGGCCCCGGATGTCTGGCTGCTACGTTTGAGCCAGTCAACGAAGATCCTGATGTGGCACCCACGGATCTGGTTTTTGCCAGCATTCCGCAGCCGTTCAAGCTGGAGTCGACGGCCGCGGCCTACCTGACCTTTGCGGCAACTGCCTCGCAAGGCCACAGCGGCATTGGCTTCTTGAAGGCCGAGTACACCGGTGCGCCGTCGTCGGGCAAGCAAGAGACCGCCAAGCTGACGATTCCCAAGGTCAACGGGGCCCAAGGCGACAAGTTCTGGTTTGCGTTGCGGGCGCCAACGGTAGCCGATGCGGGATGTGGCAACGACGACTTCGTGGTCAAGATCGCCGGCAAAGAGGTCTACCGCCGCTGCAACGCGCTGGCCAACTGGCAGACCATCTCGGTGGACTTGCCAGCCGGCCAGACGGTGGACGTCGAGTTATCGGTCGTCACCGGCTTTGGCGCCACCACCAAAGGCGTGTGGGAGCTCGACGACATCGGCGTCGCCGGCAAGTGCACCTACGCGTGCTTCAGCGCCGACTTCGACAACGGTCAGAGCTTGTCCAGCCAGTGGACGACCGCGGCCAAGGAGCCGGCAGTCTGGAAACCGTGGGCGCTGAACACCACGGTGTTCAAGTCGGGCAAGACCTCGGTGTTCAACACTTATGGTGGAACCAAGTTGCCCAAGGACAAGACGGAAAACACCATGATCACCAAGGCCAACCTGTACATCCCGGTGATCGGCGCGGCGTGGTCGTACAACTTGAACTTGTTCGTGGAGACGCCGGACTGCCCCAATGCGATGGTCCAGAAGATGCGGCTGATCATCTCGCAGTCGATAGTCCTGGATCCCAAGGCGGCGCTGGGCGATGCCGACGGCAACGTGACGCTGGACAGCCATTGCCAATCCACCACCGGCTGGCAGGCCTTCGGCGGCGACCTCGAGCCCAAGACGTGGGGCAAGATGTCGCGGATTTTCTTTGGCGTACACAAAGAAGCCAAGAACAAGTCGCTCAATGCTTACGTCGACGACGTGCTGCTGATGTGCAAGTAACTGCGGTGGCCAAGCCCGGCAGCGACGAATTCGCGCGCTGCAAACTGCGGCGTTGCCGGATCCGCTGATCGCAGCGGCGTGCCGGCCATCAGTAGGGTCAGCAACAACGCCAGGTCTGGATGGGTACGCGGGCTGTCCGGGCGCTGCGGTGGCACGCTGGCTATCCGGAGATGCCCTACGCTGAGATTCAGGCGTGACGTCGGCAAGGGGCGACCAGCCGCCGTGGCCATGCGGCCCGGCCCGCCAACGAGACAGGCAGCGGGGTGACCAAGGGTTGTGGGGATCCGGGAGGTCGGGCTAGGCCTTGTCGCCCAAATCTAGGCTCGACGACCGTGCCAGCTGCGACAACACCGCACAGGCCTCGATGTTGCGCAGCCCAGACCGCGCGATCACGTCTTGCAGCGGCAGGGTGCCGTCGAGGTGGCGCACAATCGCCGCGACTTTTTCCAGCGCAAAATAGCCGCGCGGCATCGCCGTCTCGCCTTCGCGCAGCCGTGCGGTGCGCGTCCATGGACCGAGCACTGTCTGGTAGTACTCGAGCAACCGCAACTCGTTGTGGGCCAAGAAGGCGTCAATCTGCGGGGTGATCGGCGAAAGGGCCAGCAGGCGCTCCAGCGAAATCAAGGCACCTTCGCGATCGCCGATCTCAAACAGGGCGCCAATGTCCTCGTACAGGATTTGGGCCACGTAACTGGGCATGATCGACTGCTTGTGGCGAATTTTGCGCTTGATCTCGGGGCCCGACAGGACGATCGTTTCAGCCGTAGCAAACTGCTGGGGCGCAGCGAACCGCGGCTTGGGCGCGATCGGCGCGGCAGGCTGGCTGTCCTCACCGGCATCGCTGACTTCATCAGCGGAGAGCTCGATGGCCTCTTCGACGATCGTCGCGGCTTCTGCACTGGGCAACTCGTCACTGGGCAACTCGTCACTGGGCAACTCGTCACTGGGCAGCTCGTCACTGGGCGACTCGTCGCTAGGCAAAGCCTCGTCTGGCTGGTCGGTGATCGGCATGACGACAAACCGCTCTTCAGTCCTGCCTTTGGACCGTGGCCTGTGCAAGCCCTCAGGGTCCTGGAGCCACAGATCGAGCTGCTCAAGCGCGCCAAGCACGGCCTCAGCGCGGGCATCAAGCGGCAGGCCGAGCACCGCCAGATGGCGCGCCCGGGCCCACTCCGCGCTCGCGGCGGGGGCCAACGGGTCGTGCGGCACGTCCGGTTCGATGGCGAAGGTTGTGATGTACGGAAGACTCAAAACTAGACCCAACGGCAGACCTCGGCGATGATACGCCAACGTGCGGGCGTTGCCAAACCGCGGCAGTCACTTCAATGAATTCGCACAACACCGCCGCAGATGACGCCCGCGGCGCGCAGTTTGCTGCGCGCGCCACGTTTGGCGTCACGGCGCCAGGCGCGCTGCTGGACGTGGTGACACAGCAGGGCAGCGTCGACCAAACGCAAGCGGCGGCCGCCATCGACGATGGAGCCGTCTACGTGGACGGCCGACGCTGTCGCGATCGCACCGCCCAACTGCGCATTGGCCAACAGATCGTGGTGCAACCGCCGGCACCCGCTGCCCGGCGCGAGATTGGCGGCGGCCGGCTGGCGATCGTGTACCGCGACAAGCGGCTCGTAGTGGTCGACAAACCGGCCGGCCTGCCGACCCAGCCGCCCCCGCGCGGTGGCGATGCGCTCAGCCTGCGTGTCGCCAAGCTGCCAAGTGCAAAGGCGTATTTGGGCGAGGTCCATCGGCTGGACCGCGACGCGTCGGGGCTGGTGGTCTACGCGCTGGACAAGGCCTGTGCGACGCACTTGGCCGCGCAATTCCGCGATCACAGCGCGCATCGCCGCTATTTGGCGGTGGTGCGCAGCCTGGTCCGGCCCGAGGACCAGATCATCGATGAACCGATCGCCCAGCTGGGTCCTGGCCAGATGGTCACGGCGGCCTATGGCGTGCCGGCGACAACCCAGGTGCGTACGCTGGGCTTTGATGCCACCACAGGGCTAGCGCTGGTGGACCTGCAGCTGCGGACCGGGCGCAGCCATCAGATCCGCGTGCATTTGGCGTGGGCGGTGGGGCCCATTTGCGGCGACCGACAGTACGGCGATCGACAGTACGGCGACCGACAGTACGGCAAGGAGCGCGCTGGCGAGGTGCGGGCAGGCGACGCGGGTCAGCAAGAGGCACGGACGATGTCGGAGGGCATTGGACCGCGAATTGCCTTGCACGGCGGCTTTTTGGCATTGCAGCACCCAGAGTTGGGTCCGATGCAGTGGACCGCGGCGCCGCCGCCTGGTTTTTGGCCCCAGCATGCCCAGCCGGCTCTGCAGGTCCCTGACACGTGGCCACAGCGCTGATCAGGCCGCTACATCCGCCGGTACACGCCGACCACCACGCCCACGATCTGGCACTGCTGCACATCGCCGCGCCGAACGTAGATCGGCTGCATGGTGCTGTTTTCGGGCTGCAGCCGAATCCGGTCGCCCTCCAGAAAATAGCGCTTGACCGTCGCCTCGCCATCCAGCATCGCCACCACGATCTCGCCTGAGCGGGCAGTGTCGCGCTTGCGCACGAACAAGTAGTCGCTGGGCAAGATCCCCGCTTCGATCATGGACTCCCCGACCACCCGCAGCGCAAACACCTCGCCCGGGCCGCCCAGCAAGTACTGGTCGACCACCAGGGTCTCTTCCGCGTCCTCAATGGCGAGCAGAGGCTGGCCAGCCGCGACGCGGCCGAGCACCGGCACCCGCGCCGTGGTCTCGGTGTCGTGCCGATGGGGGTCATGGTGGCGGCCCGAAGGCTGATCGCGGCGAATCAGCCGATCACCTGCCACACCGCGCCGCATCGCCGGAGGCGGCAAGGTGCGCACGTTGGCGGGCAGCGGTGGCTCCGCTTGCAGTTGTGGCGCAGGGGCGACACGCGCAGGCCCCGGTGTCACCACTGGCTCGGTCAGGCGCTCGGTGATCCGCTCGAGCTCTGGGGTGTTCTTGACCACCGTCAGGCTGCGCGACAGGTGCCCAGACCGCTGCAAGAAGCCTTTGCGCTGCAACGCGCGCAGGTGGTCGGAAACGCCATTGGTCGAGCGAATGCCGAAGTGCTCGCCGATCTCGCGCATCGACGGCGGATAGCTGTGCTCACCCTGAAAGTGCTGCACAAAGTCCAAAATATGCTGTTGGCGTGCAGTCAACTCGCCGGGATCAGGCCGCTGGGTGGTCATGGCGGTTGCCTACTTGCGATGCCCAACACCGGAACATCTGTTCAGTATTATGCTGGGTCGTGGCCGTTCGGTCAAGTTTTGGCGCGAGCGAGCTTGCGCTGGGCAATTGCTGCACCGTACGCTTGCCGCACCGCCGCTTCACCGGACTGGCGCTCCAACCGACGCAAGCCAAAATGGTGCAGTGCAACGGCGTTGAAGTGCTCGGCGAAGGCAGCGTTGAGCGCAGCGCCCGCGGCTGCGCCCAGCACAGGCACGGACTGCGCGACGGCCTTCTCAGAAACCACAATCTCAAACCGCGCGGCGATTTTGGCCAGCAACTTGCCCAAGATCGGGCCGCCACCCTTGGCCAACTCGGTCGCGGTCAGGGGCGCAGCCCCCGTACCGACGTGCGCTGCCGCCTGACGCAGCACCGCCGCAAGTCCCAGCCGTGCTGTCCAATAGGCCGACTCCGCCGTGCTCGGGTCGCGGTCCTCGCCTGCGATCACTGCGTCGACCGGCGTCGGCATCTGGTTGCCCAGCGCCAGCACCGTCAGGCACTCCAGCCGCCCAGCCGGATCGCTCAAGTCGGCGCCCTGCTGCCGGACGATGGCGGCGATCGAGCGCAGCATCACGGCGGTCGCCAGTGGCAGCTCGATGGCCAGGCCGGGCAGGCCAAAAAAGCCGGAAGCCGCGCCCAACATCGCTGCGCCCGCTGAGTGCGCCGAAGGGCTCGACTGCTGCTCGAATTGCAGCGTCGAGATCGCCAGATCCAGCGCTTTGCGCATCGCGGCGTCAGTGGCGTTGGTCACTGCCGTGCGCGCGCGGTCCGGCAACCACTGCAGCAGCGCTTCGGCTGGCTTGCCGACGTACTCTGCCACCCGCATCAAGAATTTGGGATTTTCGAGGTAATCGGCCGCCGCTGCGATGGTGTGCAGGTCGGATGTGTCGAGGGGGCAAAGCTCAAGTTGCGCTCGCCAGAAACGCGCTACGACTCAGGACGATTGGACTTGTCCGCACTTAGACTTTGACGCGCTGATCGTGCCGCACTTGCAGCTCCAGCTCTTCGACCATCGCCTCGTTGCCCATGCCGTCCAGCTGGAAGCCCTTCCACGACGACGGCCAGCACTGGGTCAATTCGTAGCGGGCGACGTCGGTCTGGCCGTCGTCGTCCATCAGGACCACGCTGACGTTGTGGCACGTGAACTTGCCGTCCATGGTGTCGCGCATCCAGTTCCACAGCGCGGCGTTGACGACCCAGCCTTTCTTCAGCGTGATCGGCGCGACCTTGGGCCGCCCCGGAATCTGGCGCGCGAACATGTCGCCGCCGCCTTGGT
The DNA here is from genome assembly GCA_947499075.1 of Myxococcales bacterium. Classification (GTDB taxonomy): domain Bacteria; phylum Myxococcota_A; class UBA9042; order UBA9042; family UBA9042; genus SXRM01. Next base: position 7,697 of record CANMNA010000045.1, on the reverse strand, counting down.
ACTCGATGAGCTCGGTGGTGGCGCCCAAACCATCGATGGCCCGAAACGCGCCGCCGGAGATGCTGCTGATCTCGATGCGAAACTTGAAATTACCGCGGTGATCAAAAGGCCGGTTGCCGGTGCCCGACTCTTTGGCCCCAGCGCCCTTGCCGCCGCCGCCAAACAGCGACATCACGCTGTCGATCGCTTCAATGACTGCGGCCGCTAAGGTTTCCACCGCGTCTTTGACGGCGTCGGCGATCTCGTTGAGGTCTTTTTCCAAGTTGTTGGCGGCGTCGGCGACGGCTTGACCCGTCTTGTACGCGCTCTCCAACTGGGCCTTGGTCTCGGCGCCGACCTTCTTGATCTCGCCGGCGGCCGTGTCGCCGATCGACTTGATCTGGGTCTTGGCCCCGTTGACAGCCTGACTCTTGGACTTGACGCCCGAGGTCACCGCTTGCTCCGTCTGCTTCTTGGCTCCAGCGACTTGAGTCGCGGCGTCCGCCTTCTTTTGGGCAATGGTGTTCTTGGCGTCGCTCTTGATCTTGGCGGGGCTCATGGGTGGCCTCCAGCGGCGCGCAATTGGGCCGCATCACAGCGTGCAAAGTGCCGCGCTGCGGGCTCTGGCAACGACATCGCGGCCGCGCAAGGGTGCTGTGGGGTACGCAAGCCCCAGCCGCGGCACCGGCTGGGGCGGCATCTCCTAGGTCTTGAGGACCTCGATCGCCATCTCAAACTTGTTGAACGGCGGCATCAAGTAACAGCCGGCGACCAGTGGCCGCACTGCGGTCAGAAATTCGCGCGCAATCGCGACACCTTCGTCCGGCCCGCGCTCGCCCGCCTGGGTCATCCGCGTGCGCACCGCCTCAGGAATGGCCATGCCCGGCACCTCGTGGTGGATGAAATGGGCATGGCGACCGTTGCGCAACGGCAGCACGCCGACCAGCAGCGGGATGGTCGGCCGGGCCAGCTCCATGAACCGCTCCAGATCGGCCGGATCGTACAGCGGCTGGGTCAGCGCATACTGGGCACCCGCCTCGACCTTGCGGTGAAAGCGCCCGATCTCGCGCGGCAAGTCGACTGCTGTCGGATTAACGGCGCAGGAAATGCGAAAGTCAGTCTGAAAATTGAGGCGCTTGCCGTTGGCATCTTCGCCACGGTTCAGCCGGCTCAGCGTGTTGACCAAGCCGATCGCGTCGACCTCAAATACGCCCTTGGCGCCCGGATAGTCGCCCAGCGACGGTGGGTCGCCGGTCACGCACAGCGTATGGCGAATGCCCAGCGCGTGGGCGCCCATGCACTCACTGAGCAACCCCAGCAAATTGCGATCGCGGCAGGAGACATGCAGCAGGATCTCGATCTCGACCTGCTGCCGGATCAGCACCGCCAGCGCCAAAGGACACATGCGCGCCGTCGCCAGCGGCGAGTCGGCGATGTTGATCGCGTCGACGCCGGCCTGACGCAGCGCCACTGCGCCCTGCACCAGCTTCTCGCAGTCCACGCCGCGCGGCGGGTCCAACTCGACGCTGGTCACGAATTGGCCGCTGGCCAGCTTGCGCTCAAAATCGGACTGCTGGTGCTCACCGGGCGACGACTCGTCGGCCTCCAACTGCGGTTCCCGGACTTCAATACGCGGTTCGCCGATGACCATCCGGGGTGCGCGCACCCCAATCGCGGCCGCCATCCGCGCAATGTGGGCAGGCCCGGTGCCACAGCACCCGCCAATCGCGCGCACGCCGATCTCGGCCATCTTGGTGGCCCAGTCGGCGAAGTAATCGGGCGAGGCGACGTAGACGTAGCGGCCATCAACCAACCGCGGCATGCCGGCGTTGGGAGACAACGCCAAGCGGGCCCCCGGCACCCGCGCCAGCCGCTCCAGCACGGCGTCCAGGGCCTGCGGGCCGGTCGAGCAGTTGGCGCCGACAGCCGCCGCGCCACCGGCCAGCAAGGCGCGCGCAACTTCCTCAGGCTTGTGACCAAACAGGGTCTTGCCGTCGTCGGTAAAGGTCGCAAACGCCATCACCGCTGCACCGGGCGCCAGCTGCTGCACCACCTCGTTGCACAGCACAAGCTCGGCCATGTCGCTAAAGGTCTCGAGCACAAACAAGTCGGGGTTAGCGGCCAGCAGCGCTGTGATCTGCTCAGCGAAGACCTCGCGGGCCTGCGCCGCAGTCAGCCGACCGATCGGCGCCAGCGGCTGGCCTAGCGGGCCAATCGACGCCCCCACCAGCGGTCGGTTGTGCGGTGGCCGCGCTTGGGCCGCAGTGCGCGCCAGCATGACGGCAGCCTGGTTGATCGCGGCGACCTTGTCGTCCAGTCGGCTGCGCTGGAGACGCAAGCGATTGGCACCAAAGCTGTTGGTGGTGATGACACCGGCACCCGCGTCGACGTACTCGCGGTGCACGCGGCGCACAGCGTGCGGATCGCTCAGGTTCAAGCCATCAAAAGCCCGGTCAAAGCCAAACCCTTGCTCGTACAGCTCGGTGCCCATCGCGCCATCGAGCACGAGCACCCGTTCATCGAGCATGGTCTGGAGTTCACTGCGGCTGAGCATGGCTACGGGCCCTCACGGCGGGCGGCGCGAAATACAAAACTAAGGCCAAAAATGCAACACCGCAGCCGGGAGCCCCCGACCGCGGTGCGCAATTGCTTCCGCTTGGGCTACTTACCGACGAGTTGCATCTACTTACCGACGAGTTGCATCAACCAGGCCAAGAAGCCGAAGGTCACGTCGTACTTGCCGCTGCCTTTGGCCTGTCCGACGGGCCCGGAGGTGCCGACCAACATCTGGATGTTCTTGTCGCCGCCAGTCTTGCCACTGACGTACGCGCTGGAGAACGTGACCGCCACCGCGGTCGGCTTGCAGCCCTCGTCGGTCTTGCCATCGCAGGTGTCGTCCTTGCCATCGCAGCCTTCGGACTTGTTGGGGATAACCTCGCCCACACACACCGACTTGTCGATCACGCCGTCTTTGCAGGCCCACGCGCCCGCCTTGCAGGTGCCGACCTGGTCGGTGTTGGCAGCGCCCGAATAGCACGGCACGCTGGCGGCATTCTTGGTGTACGCACAGCCCTTGCCCAAGTCGCACTTGTCCTCGGTGCACGGGTTGTTGTCGTCGCAGGTCTGGGTCGAGACACCGGCCAAGCAGACGTAGGCACCGGCAGCGCCGGCGCCGCAGGTGTCGCCTACCGAGCACGGGTTGCCGTCGTCGCAAGAGCCGACCTTGTTGGGATTGCTGCAGTCGCCGTTCTTGCTGTCACACTTGTCGTCGGTGCATTGCTGGCTGTCGCCGCAGTCTTTGGCGCTGTTGCTGCACTTCTTGGTGCCGCTGTCGCAGGCGTCGCCGGTGCAGGCGTCTTTGTCATCGCACGCCAAGTCGTCGGTTTTGCCGTTGCAGTCGTTGTCGATGGCGTCGCAGGACTCGGCCACCACCGCCTTGTAGGTGGTGCACACCGCGGTCAGCTTGTCCGAGCACTTGACCTGCCCGTCGGCGCAGGGGCCGGTGCCGCAGTTGGCGCCAACCTTGAGGTCGGTGCTGTCGACCGGATTCTTCCAAGTAAAGCCTTCGTCCACGTCGCCGTCGCAGTCGTTGTCGATGCCGTCGCACTCTTCTAGCTTCGGCACTTGGGCGTCGGCGCAGATCAGCTCACCGTTGCTGGCGCACTGGGGTTTGCCGAAGCATTTGCCGATGAGAGTCTTGCACTTGGCGACCTTCTCATCGCAGGATTCGCCGGTCGCGGTGCACTCTTCGTCTGTGGTGCACGCAGCTTGCGAGCCTTGATCAAGGAACGCCTCTTTGAAGCACTTGTAGTCGGTGGCCAAGTTGTCGATCTTGGTGTCACAGTTGTCATCATCGGCGTTGCAGATTTCGGCCTTGGGCGTCTTGGCCTTGCAGGCTTCCAGACCACTGGCGCCGCACTTGCGGTCAGCAGAGCAAGCGCCGTCGGCGTTGGTGATCGTGCAAGTGGTCTTGGTGCCCGCGGCCTGGGCCCACGCGCTGCAGGTGCACACGGCCTGCTTGCCGGCCCCGTCTTTCTTGAGTTTGCACTGCTTGCTGGCGGCACCGGTGGCCTCGTCTTTGTAGTCCGTGCAGCCGTAGCCATCGGGGCAGCTGGCGTCCTCGGTGCAGGCGCCACCGCAGAACTTGCCTTCGGGGCCGTAATCCAAGCAGTACGAGTCGTTCAAGCCCTGGACTTGGCAGTCTTTGTGCTGGCTGCACGGCGCGCAAATCGAGAGGTTGCTGGCGACACAGTAGAACTGCGAGTCGCCCGCACCAATCTGCTTGCAGGCTTCACCCTTGGCGCAGTCGCCAACGGCCGAGCACTGCTTGGCGCACTTCTTGCCTGCCGAGGTCTCCAGACACTTGCCGGCGTCGCAGGCGGAGTCGTTGGCACAGTCGCATCCGGCGGCACCGGGGCAGCCCACTTTGGGCACGTCGGCTGTGTCGACCGTCTCTGTGGTCTCGACCGTAGCGACATCGCTGCCGGCAACCTCTTGGCTATCGGGCGCGGTATCGACAACCGTGGTGGTGTCCGTGCCAATCACGGTGTCGTTCTGGCTGACCACGACATCGGAGCCGGTGTCGGCGCTGACGTCTTCGGGCGTCGTGATAACCGTGGCCCCGTCGTCGCTGCAGCCGGTGCTGACCAGCGCCAAAACGCCCAAGGCGGATGCCGTCAGCCACAATCCAGTTGCGGTGACGGCAGATTGGAATACAAGCGAACGAGTCTGGCGCATGGAGTCCTCCAGTGAGGAAAGAAAGGCTTGGATACGGTAGCACTTGGGCGCTCACAGTGTCAAATAGCACAGGCTGTTCAACGCTGGCGCACCGGCTCGCAGTTGTGACGGTTGTGGGCGGCGATGTCAAGCATCAGCCGCCATTGGGGTTGACAGGAATCATGTTTACGATATAAGTTCTCAATATCAAGTGTTTTTCTCCCCACTGGTCGGTGTTCGGCAAGCGTACGCGCCAATAGACTTCGACCCAGAGACCACAGTACTGCCCAATCTTGCTGCTGTGGACGCCAAATATGGTCAGCACCGCCTTGGTCGGGTCCAGTGTGTACACCGGCCCGGCATCGGTTGCTTCGACGAGCGAAGCCTTGGGCGTTTGGCTGTCGGCGACTGTATTGCAGCCGATCAGGCCAAACGTCTTGACCTGAACGGTGACGGCGGCGGCGGTTTGCCCAGGCAACAGCACCTTGGGGACGACATCGATGTGAAACAGCTGCTGGGTGCCAACGTACAGCCCGGCCCAGTCGCCGTCCTTGTAGGGGTGCCAAACCTTTTTGGCATCGCGCCAGCCCAATTGCACATCCAGTGTCGGCGGAGGTGTCGGCTTGCCTTCGAACCACTCGGGCGGCCCCACCTCGGTGCAGGGCTGCGGCTTGGCAACGTCGGCCACAAAACTGTCCGCTCCAGGTGGGGCGCCGAAAAAGCAGATGGCGGACTGGGCTATAGCGACTTCGGGCAGCCCACTGCCATCTGCATCCAGTGGGTCCGGCACGGTGTCGGCAACTGCATCTTGGGTAGTTGCGGCGTCTGCCAGCGTTGCCGCATCAGCCATCGCCGCGGTAACGCCGTCGTCCGCGGGCACCGCATCGGCCACACCATCTGGCACCGCAGTGGCATCTAGAACGGTGTCAGCCGTCGTGTCAGGCCGCGCCGCGGCTGGGCGTCCACAGCCCGCCGCGACCAGCAGCGCCAGCCACCACCGGTGGGTCATTGCTCCACACCGCAGATTTTCTTGGTCTTGATGTCAAATGCAGCGTCTAGGCTCGACAGCAACGCGCCCGGGTCGCTGGCGTCGGCGCCCAACAGCTTGCCGCCGCCCGCGATCGCGATGCTGGCCGAGCCAGCAATGGCTTTGACGTCGGTGGCGCCGCTGATGTCGACCACAATGACTTTGACCGAAAATGGCTTGCCGTCAAACGACTTGAGCGAATTGTCCGCCGACAGCGCCCCGTTGATCTTGGCGGACGCCGTCAGGATCGGCCGCGGGTCTTGCACGCACACCGCGGGCGGCGGGCAGTAGGCTTGCTGACCGGCGGTGGCATCGGGCAGGCAGGCCGCCATGCCGGCGCTGCACTGCCAGCCGGTGATCGATTCCTTGGGCAGGCACAGCGTGGCCGGTGTGCACTTCTGACCAACCGCACAGTCGGTGTCGGCCTGACAATCGATGGTGCTGCCGACGGTGCTCTTGCACTTCTGGATGGTCTGGCAGGTGGCGCCGGGTGCGCAGTCGCCATTGACCTGGCATCCCAAACCGGTCGACAGCCGCTTGGCCTGCACCCAGGGCGCAAAGTAGGTGTTGCTATTGGCTTCGCCCCCGTCGGTGAACAGCACGACCACGGTCTCGCGGCAGCTGCGGTTGGGGTCGACGCACTTGTTGGCCTTGCAGCCGTAGTTGACGTTGCCGCAGCTGGCGTCGCTGGTGCAGGGCTTGCCGTCGATGATGACCTTGTTACGGATGTATTCTCCAAGATAAAACAAAGTCTTGCCGATTGGCGTACCGCCAGTCGGGCGCAGCTCTGGGTTGGCGGGCGGGCCCTTGTCTTCTTTGCCGTCCATCCACAGGGTGATGGCATCTTTGATCGCGATCGCCGGGTTGGGCGGAAAGGGCACACACATGATCTGGTTGAGGTTGTTCCAAAACCATCCGGATTCTGCGCCGGCTTCGCTGATGCCGGTGATGTCGGTGTCGCCGGTGATCTTGCTGTCGCCGCTGTAGAAGCCAGACGAGCAAGAAGTGCCTGACCCGGTGATCTTTTGCGGAAAGCGAAACAGGGCCATGCGCACCAGTTGCTCGTCGATCTTGGCCAGCGCCTGCTTGAACACGTACTTGGATACGCCCATGCGGGTGCAGCCGGTGGCGAACTTGGGGTCGGCATACTCGCATCCCGGCCACGTGGTGTAGCCGGTTTCGCACTTGTTCTTGCCGTCTGGACCTTTGACGGCGTCATTCATCGAGCCGGAGCTGTCAAACGCGATGATCAGGTTGCTCTCGACCGGCACGCAGGTGCTGTTCAGGCAGGTCATGCCGGGGTAACAGTTTGAGATCGAAAAGCCGTCGCCCTTGGGCAGGCAGGTCTTGAGCTTGGGACCCTGGCAGGTTTGCGCACCCGGCTTGCACGGCAAGCCTTCGACGACCTCTGGCGTGGCATCGGCAGCGCTGGCGCCCTCACTATCCGCACCGACGGTGTCCGCAACAACGTCGGCGACCGCGGTTTCGGCCGGAGCGACAGCCTGATCCGGTGCGGCGACGGACGTGTCGGCCACAATGTCGGCCGGGGCAACTGCTGTGTCTGGCGCGGTGTCGTCTGCAGGTGCCAGGGCATCTGGCACAGTGGTCTCGCCGCCACCATCGAGCGAAGCAACGACCACGCCATCGGCTGCCGCTACATCAGGGGTCGCCGCAGGTTGTGGTGCTGCGCCACAGGCCGCGACCGCGGCGACCACCAGCCATGCTGACAGGAGGGTGGCACGACCACCGGTACACTTGCTCATTGGCTTTGCCCATGCGCGGCAGGAGTTCCCCGCAGTCTGGGCAGGGTAGCAGGCTGGTTCGGTGGCGAAAAGCGCAAACGGTGCGGGGGCGCAGATCGAATCGAGTGCACGCCCTTGGCCGCCTTGAGATGCGGCTTGGCGCGGGGCATTCACAAGAAAAAGGGCAGCAATATTAGCAATTCATCGGTTGACGCGGGTGTGCGCTGTGAAAC
>CANMNA010000044.1 GCA_947499075.1 Myxococcales bacterium | reverse complement strand
GTGGCGGTCTCCACCGCATAGGGTTTCACAGCGCACACCCGCGTCAACCGATGAATTGCTAATATTGCTGCCCTTTTTCTTGTGAATGCCCCGCGCCAAGCCGCATCTCAAGGCGGCCAAGGGCGTGCACTCGATTCGATCTGCGCCCTGCCCGGCAATTCGCTTGCGCCTGCCAGTCAAGCCGCCTACACTGCGCGCCCTCGCACCCAATCTTGGGTGCCTCAACCGCCGGCGGCGGACCCGTTCGCTGCTCAACCGGAGCTTGATCATGAAGAAGACTGGACACCCGAAGTATCTGAAATCTGTCGTTCACTGTGGCTGCGGCGTCACGTTTGAGACGCGCTCGACCAAGGGCGACTTGCACGTCGACATTTGCTCGAATTGCCACCCGTTCTACACTGGCAAGCAGCGCACGATGGACGTCGGTGGTCGGGTCGACCGCTTCAACCGCCGCTTTGCCGTCGCCCAGGCTGCGCAGACGCCCAAGCCGGCGTAAGCCCACAACTCAGCATAAATACTGGCGCATGTTGGCGCAAGCCAACTACTGACACTGACCAGTGACGCATTTTTCGCCGACCGGGCACTCGCAGGGGCACCTGCTGGCGGGCCTGACGCTGGAAATTTTGGGCCTGACGCTGGGAATTTTTGGGCCTGACGCTGGGAATTTCTGAGTTCTGAGCGACGCTACTCGCGCCAGATGAATTTCCAAGGGTGGCGCTTGAGGTCTTTGAGCAACAGCTTGAGATCCATAAACAGCTCGTTGTCCATCAGCAGCCCGCCCACCGTACCGCGGCCTTTGCGGGCGTTCTCGGTCACCGCCTGCACATCGTCCACTGCTTTGTCGGCCTTTTGCAGCGCGCCATCGACACGGTCGATCACGCCCAGCACTTTGCCGTGGCCGCGGTCACCCAAGAGCACTTCGCTTGTCGGCTGATCCCGCAGTTTTTCCGAGAGCTTGCGGATATTCTTGGTCACCGCTTTGGCGTCGCTGAGCACCGGCTCCGCGGCATCATCGACTTTGGCCGAGACGCGCTCGACATTGGCCAGCGTGCGCTTGATCTGCTTGCCGTCACCGATCGCGTGCTCCATGGTTGAGACCAGCCGATCGATCTTGTCGCCGGTGGTGTCGAGTCGGTCGATCAGGCGCTTGACCGCATCGCGGTTGTCCAAAATCAGCTTGTCGGCGTCGTTGACGGTCTTCTTGGTGTCCAGCACCGTCTGGTCGGCGTGGACCAGCAAGTCGTTGACGACTTTTTCGTTGTTTTCGAGAATCCGCGTCAGCGCGCCCGAAAACTTGGTCAGCTGCTGGCCCAAAATCTCCATCCGCAGCGGCGGCATGCCGACTTGGGCGACTTCTGGCTTGATCACTGGGCGCTCAAACGTACCGGGATCGACCTCGATGTATTTTTCGCCCAGAATGCCCTGAGTCGAGATGTAGAACTGGGCGTTTTCGTGCAGGGTCTTGCCCTTTTCTTGCTCGACATCGACCCAGACGCGCACGACCACGCGCCGGCCCGACGTCGGGTCCTTGCGGCCGCCCCAGTACTCGATGCTCTTGACCTTGCCCGACGGCACGCCCGCGATCTTGACGGGCGCACCCGGCTTGATGTCGCTCGCCGTCTCGTAGTCGATGGGAATGCGAAAGCCGCCCGAGCCGCGCACATCGCCCAGCACGATGATGAAGCCGACCAGCAGCACCAGGCACACCACAACCAGTGCACCGACTTTGATCTCGATCGACTTTTCTTTCACCGGTACCTATTCAGGATCGCCATGACCCGTGGTCATGGCGTTGCCTGTCACGTTGACTGGGTGGGTCGCAAGCACGCGCCTGCGGCAACTCGCCGCTCCGTGGCTGCGGCAGGCTCTGATCTCATCGCAAGGCATCTCTTGATACGCGGGCTCAAACTCCCGCAGCAAACAGACGTTTTAGAGCACCATCGCGCCTTCCGCAAGCCCCCGGATGAACTGATACACCACATTGTCTTTGCTTTCTTGAAACTGCTTGGGCGTGCCATCGAGCAAGATCTCACCTTGATAGATCATGGCGATGCGATCGGCGACCGTAAAAATCGAGCGCAGGTCGTGGCTGACCACAATCGAGGTCACGCCTTGTTCGTCCGACAGCGCGCGGATCAGCCGGTCGACATTGGCGGCGGCCAGCGGGTCCAAACCTGTTGTCGGCTCGTCAAAAATCACAAAATCGGGGTCCAGCGTCAGCGCACGGGCGATCGCGACGCGCTTGCGCAGGCCGTCGCCGATGTCCGATGGAAAGCGCTCGGCCATGTGGTCCATCTGCACCCGCACCAGAAAGCCCATGGCCGCCGTGGTCGACTCTTTTTGGTTCATGCCCTTGTGCTTGCGCAGCGGCAGGGCCACGTTTTCAACCAGCGACATCGAGTCAAACAGCGTGCTGTGCTGAAACACCATCGCGCAGCGCATCCGCACCGGATAGAACTCTTTTTCGCTCAAGTGGGTGATGTCGCGGCCGTCGAGAAAGACTTGGCCACCATCGGGCTTGATCAAGCCCACAAGATGCTTGACCAGCACGCTCTTGCCCGCGCCAGACAGGCCGACAATGAACAGGATCTGGCCCTTGTCGACCATCAGCGACACATCTTTGAGCACGTGTTTGCTGCCAAACGACTTGCTGATGTTGCGAAACTCGATCACGGGCGTCCACTTCGCGGCCAGCCCCGCGCTGCGCTAGCATAGCCCGATGCGCTACCCGCGCGATACGGGGACCTTGTGACGACGCTGCATATTGTTGACATCTTGGCAATATTAGACGATTTGCAGCACGATCTGGGCAAGCACCTGCTGCTGCCCCTCATCGTGTTGCCGCCCGATGCCAGCGATGCGCAAGTGCAGGCGGCGGTGACGCGGGCGCTGCAGGCGACGCGAATCCGTCAGGACCAAACGCAGAGCGCCGCGCACATCTGGCAGCAAGCGCAAGCGGCGTTGCCAGAGCTGCCCGCGTTGCACCGTGCGGTGCTGCAGGCGCTGGCCTGGCGCGACAAAGTGATCGTGCGCGAGGACCTCGCCCAAGTCGTCAGCGATTTTCGGGAAGTCGCGGCGGCGATTCGGCAAGCAAGGGCCAAGCTGGAGCGCGACGGGGTGCGGTAGCTGGGCGGCGCGCACCCACCGTTCCATGTTAGAGTCGCGCCGCTGGGCCACCACGTGGTGCACCGCAACCAGAGGTCGGCGATGGCAAAAGCACCGCGGGTCGTGATCATCGATGACGGGCAGGCCTACGCCGAGCTGCTGGCGCACATGCCGGAGTTTGAGTTGCTGCGGCCGCACGGAGCGCTGCGGCTGCCCGATGGTCCTGCGGCGCTGCAGTGGCTGGCAGTGCACCGCAGTGACACTGAGTTGGTTTTGCTCGATGTGCAGTTCGACATCGACGCCGACCGCCTGCTGCCGCTGGATCAATCGGCCGACACGCGGCGAACGCGGCGGTTTCAAGGTGTGGCGATCCTGCGAGAAATTCGGCGGCGTTGGCCGGACTTGCCGGTGGTGCTGCTCACGGCCCAAGAGGACCTGGCGCTAACCGATGCCGCCCACGACGTGTCGGCGACGCCGCTGACCTACTACTTGGGCGCGGCTGATCTGGATACGCTGCGGATTCGAATTGCCGCGGCGCTGGCAGAGGCGGCGCAACCACTCGAAGATGGCGGCATTTTGTGGGGCCACGATCTGGCGATGCGGGCACTGCGGCGGCGGCTGGCGGTCGTCGCCCAAGGCGGCCTGCCGGTGGTCATCGAAGGCGAGACGGGCACCGGTAAGTCGCACTTGGCGCGGCAGTTTGTCCACGCCAACAGCGGTCGCAAAGGCCCTTTTGTGGCGGTCGATCTGGCGACAGTGCCGGCGGAATTGATTGCGGCCCACCTGTTTGGCGCGCTGCGCGGCAGCTACACGGGCGCAGTCGCAGACCGCAAGGGCGCGTTTCAAGCGGCCGACGGCGGCACCCTGTTTCTCGATGAGCTGCAAAACACCACCGCTGACGTGCAAAAGTTGCTGCTGCGCGCGCTGCAAGAAGGCCGCGTCACGCCTTTGGGCGCGGTGCGCGACGAAGTCGTCGACGTCAAAGTGGTGGTGGCGAGCAACTTGCCGCTCCAAGAGCTGGTGGCGACCGGCAGATTGCGCGCCGACCTGTACATGCGCCTGTCGCCGGCGACGCGGGTGGTGGTCCCGGCGTTGCGCCACCGGCCGCAGGATCTCGGCTTTTTGCTGCGGCGGCTGACCCAGCAGTGTGCGCTCAAGCCCGCGGTCGCCCAGCTGCGGATGCCGGTGCTGCGGGCGCTGGGGCTGGCGGGCAATGCTCCCATCCAGTTGGTGTTTGGCGCAGATGCGCGCCGACCGGCCCAGCCGGGGGTGCTCGAGCTGGCGCTGCCGGAGAGCGCGTGGCGGGCGCTGCAGAGCCATCCGTGGCCGGGCAACCTGCGCGAGTTGGCGATGCTGGCTGAGAACCTGGTGACGTTTACGCTGTTTTCGGCGGTCGAAGCGCTGCGGGCGGGCATGGAGCTGCACCAGACGCGGATGCAAGTCGACGGCGGCTTTGTGAACGAGCTGTTGGGCAAGACCGCCCCGGATGAGAGCGGCGAGACGCCGCTGGATGGTCAGGTGTTTCGCGTTAGCGTGCAGGCTGGGGCCACGCTGAACCAGGTGGCGGTGGATCTGGAGCGGCAGGTCTTGCGCACGCTGTTCGCGCGGCACAGCGGCGATTTTGCGGCGATGGCGCAGGTCCTGTTGGGCGATCCGGCACGGCAGCGCGCAGTGCGGTTGCGCCTGAACCAGCTGGGCTTGAGCGCGCGGGCACTGCGGCGCGATGCTTGAAGCGCTGTGGGCGATGGTCTTGACGGCCGCGCCAATGCTGCCAGCCGACGCGACGACGGTGTGCGCGGCGGTGGTCGCCGATCCGACCGGTAGCCAGCAGCTCGCAGCGACGCTGGCCGCGACGGCGCGGGGCAAGCGCGAGGCCCGCGACCTGCCCGGGGCACTGGCGGCCATGCGGCTGGCCTATGCCCTGCAACCGCGCGATCCGCAACTGGGCGACGAATTGGCCCAGCTGGAGCTGGCGGCGGGCCACCCGCACACCGCAGAGGAGCTGTGGCAACAACTGGTGGCGTTGCAGCCCGAGCACCCTGCCGTGCGCCTGCATTTGGCCGAATTATGGCTAGGGCGCGGCAGTCCCGAATTGCTCGCGCGCGCGGCCGAGATTTTGGCCCGCGGCTACCGCGACCTGCCGATCTTGCGCCTGCAGGCCGAAATTGCCGCCCGACGCGGCCAGTGTACCGACGCCGACAAATGGGCAGAGGCCTGGCAAAGAGCGGCGGGCAGGAAGGCCCAGCCCAGCGCTGTCGGTGCTTTGGCGGCCTTGCGCGGCGACTGCCAGTTCCAAGCCGGTGCTTTTGCCGAGGCTGCGGCTTTGTTTGACGCAGCTGCCGACACCGGTGCCGACGTCGCGGCGCGCCGAGAGGCGCTGGACCAGGCAAAAGCGCGTTTGGCCCCGCCACCCGTGGCTGCACCCAAAGGCGCGCGGCCGGAGTTGCTGGCGACGGCGCGGACCATCCTGGACCAATTGGCCAAGGGCCAAGAGCCGCCCGACGCCGATCTGGCGCGAAGGGTCGCAGAAGATCCAACGGTTGGCTTGGGCCACGCCGCGCTCGCCGAGCTACTGGCACTGCGCAAAGACTACCCGGGTGCGGAGTTGCGCTACTTGCGTGCGCTGCAGCTTGGCTTGGCGGGTGCCGACCGAACGCGCGCGTTGGTCGGCCTTGGTCGCCTGTTGCTGCGCTGGCCAGAGCGTCCGCGGGCGCTGGAGGCCGCGGTCGTCCTCAAGACCGCGCTCGACAGTGCGCCACAGCCCGTCGCCGTTCAGTTCGATCTGTTGACGGCGCTGCGGACCACGGGGCAGTTGCGCGCAGCTCGCCACCTGACCGAGCGGCTCCTGCGCGACCCGGAAGCTTTGTTGCCCAGCGAGTTGCGCGACCTGACGGCGACTCAGCGCGAGCTCGCCGCGTCCACCCGTGCGGGTGAGGAGCCGGAGCCGGACGCGCACCCCAGCAGCGACGTCGCTGCGGCTGCGGCGCAACTGGCAGCGCGCGACCAGTACCGGCAGGCCGTTGCCCTTTTGCGCGCGGAGTTGGCGAAAAAGGGCCCGCGGGCCGACTGGATGGTCGACCTCGCCAGCTACCAACGCGGCATGGGCGACCACGCGGCATCCATCGAGACCCTGCAGCAAGCACTGCGGTTGGACGACACCCAGGCCGCTTGGCACGCGAAGCTGGGCGCGTGGCTGGGACAGGCCGGGCGCTCGGCCCTGGCGAGCAAGCACTTGCGGCGCGCGGTGGCGCTGGGCCGCGACGACTTGGTGCCGACAATCGCTGGACTAGACGCAGCCGAGTTGGCCGATGGGTGGTTGCTCGAAGTGGCCGGTCGCGCAGAGATTTCGGAGATTATCAAGCGGATGGACGGGTTCTTGGCCCGCCGCGCTCTGGATCGGGCCAGCGATCCGGCGCAGGCCCAGACGGCGCTCGCCCTGCGCCTGACACTGCAGCAACGGCTGGACCGCGGCACCACTGTGCTGGCTTGCCTGTGGACGCTGCTCGGCGCGATCTTGCTGGTCGCAGCGTGGCGCCGCTATGGCGGCAGCGACTTGCGGCAACTGCTGGCGGCGCACCCGGATACTGGGCCAGAGGTGCTGCGGGTGCTGGCGGCGGTCCGGCATGAAGTGCTCAAGCACAACACCATGCGGCTGCAACAATTGCTGGACGCGATCGGCCGCGGCGAAGTGCAGCAGACGACCGCGCTGGCCGATGCACTTTTGGGCGGCGCGGGCGACGGTGCGCTGGACCACTTGCGTGGCTACTGTGCGGAGTTAACTCGGATTGGTCGGGCGCGCGGCGTGCGCTTGAACCTGCAGCACCGCGATGCGGCACTGGCGCCGCTGTTTGCCGGGTTTGCGGCGCTGCGTGCGGTGCGCCGACAATTGCCGCGGATCGCCACAAGCCACCGGAGCCGGGCGGCGCTGCAGCGACGGGTGCGCGCGGCGATGCGCTTGCTCAACGTCAATGGGTACGAAGCTGTGCGTGGCTTGCTGGACAGCCTGCGGCTGGTCCGGGTCGACGCTGGCGCGGTGCAGGCCGCGTTTGACCTTGCCCGCCACGAGCCGACGTTCGCCAGCGCGACGATTGCGCCCTTGGAGGTGGCCGACAGCACCGAGGTGCTGTGGGTCGCCGCGCCGCGGCAGGTGGTAGACGAGGTGCTGGTCAATCTGTTTCGCAATGCGCTGCAGGCCAGCCAAGGCCAGCTGCCGATTCGAATCGGTGTGCAGATTGGCGTCGACATCAGCCCGGTCACGGCGCTGGAGACCGTGTGTGTGGCGGTGCGCGACCAGGCGCTCGGCAACCTGAGCGATGACGACATCGCGCGCAGGCCGGTCGACCGCGGTTTGGGGCTGGTGCGGGCACGGTTGGCGTTGTATGAAGGGGGCCTGTTGGTGCGGCCCGAGGCGCTGCCGTGGCACAAAGCGGTGGTGGCGCGGCTGCCGCGGGCGCAAGCGGGGGATGCATGACGACACGCTTGGCGGACGCGACGGTGCTGATTGTCGAGGACGGCGACGAATACCTGCATGCTTTGAGCCAGTTGAACAAAGGGTGCGTCTGGATTCAGGCCAAGTCGGCAGAGGCGGCGTTGACCGTGCTGGCCGTGCGCCCGGTGGCGGGTGTCGTGCTTGATATGCGCTTTGACCGGGTGCCGCGCGCCGATTTGGTCGGCGACCACGCCCAAGCGACGCGCGAGTGCAGTGGCGATGCGGAGCGCGCGTGGCGGCACTTGGCGTTGCATCAGGGCTTGTACATTCTGGCGGCGCTGCGGCAAGCTGGGTGGCCTGGGCCGGTGATTTTGGCCTATGATTTCGGGCGGGAAACGCGCAGGTTTGAGACATTGCAGCACTTGCATGGCCGGCTCGATTGGATTGGCGATGACGCTACGGCGGACCTGTGGACCGCCAAACTGTGTGCACTGCTGTAATTGCGAATGACCGCAACTATTTCTCAGGAGTTCCGATGATGAACGACAACACGCCGCGCAAAATCAACCATTTGGGAATTGCGGTGCGCAGCTTGGACGAAGGCTTGGCGGTGTGGCGCGATGGCTTGGGGCTGACGGTGGAGCGCATCGTCGAGATGCCCGACCGCGGCCTGCGGATTGCGTTTGTGCCCTGCGGCGAGGCCATGATTGAGCTGCTTGCGCCGCTGCACGACCACAGCGAGATCAGCAAGTTTTTGACCGAGCGCGGGCCGGGAGTGCATCACGTGTGTCTGGAGGTGGCCGACGTGGCTCAAGCGAGTGCGCGGGCCGAAGCGCACGGGCTGAAGATGCTGGGCGACGGCCCGAAGCTGGGAGCGGAGGGCTATCCGGTGCGGTTCGCCCATCCGAAGACGACGGCGGGGGCGCTTGTGGAATTGCTAGAGAAGTCATGGGGATGAACAGAGGGTGCGTACGCTTGGGTGGGCTTGGTTGCCGCAAGCTTGGATTCGGGCGTAGCCTTGGCGGATTGACAAACAGGCTGTGCCCGCGCCCGCCACCAGCACCGGGAGCAAAAGATGAGTGAACCAGTCAAGCAGCCCGGCGCTTACCCGACTGCGCTGGGGCCGACCTGCCGACGTCGAACGACAACACCAACCGCGTACTTGTGCCGGCGGCAGCGGTGGTCCTCGGCATTGGCACTGGGGCGGTGGCCATGCGCGCGCTGGACAGCAGGGCGGACGACGCGACTGCTGCCGCGGCTGACCGCGTGGCGGCCGCGATGCCGCCGGTCGCTGTGGCGTTTCCGCCGCCGGTTGCTGCCGCGCCCCCGATTGCGGCGCCCGCGGTGGTCCCGGCGGTCCCGCCGCCTGCAGAGCCTGCCCCGCCCGCTCCGACGGTGGCGCCACCCGCCGCGCCTGCCCCGCCGCCGGCAGCGCCGGCGCATCACCACCCTACGCGTCCTAGCGCCGCTGAGCATCCGGCCCGACCTGCGGTCGCTGCCCCCACACCAGGGCCTGCGGAGCCCACACCGGTACCGACGGCGCCTGTCAGTGAGACGGCGGCCGGACCCGCGTCCGACTTCGCACCGGAGCCGGTGGCGCGGCCACCTGGCGACGCCCCTGCCGCTGCGCGCAGTTTGACTGAGGTCGAATCGAGTTTTGACCGTCAAGTTGTCGCTGCTGCGGCCGCGCCGGCGGCCGATGGTTCCAGCGGTGCAGTCAATCCCGATCTCGACGAAGAGCTTGATCTGCGGCCACTTTCGCGGACGGCCAGACCGGCGTTTCCGGCGAGCGACACACCCTCCGTGCCGCCTTTCACCGGTGCCGACGAACCGGTCGCAATCGCCGACGACGACGACGCGCCGGACGACGATTCGCCAGACGCGGACGACGAGGTCGATGACCCGGGTGACGACGCCGATGACCCGGGTGACGACGACTCGGCTGAGTTGCATGCGCTGCCAGATGTCCCCGATTTGCCAGAGCCGATGAAAATTCCCGATTTCTCTGGGAGTGGTGACAGCGACCACTTGCTGCACGACCCCACGCCGTTCGACCACCCTTTCGACCCAAAGCACCACGATGGCCACCACCACGATGGTGGCAGCATCGACGATTCCCTCAACCACGGTCACATCTAGGTCCGGTGACCCGATGGCGCTCGCGTTTACCTTGGAAGAGTACCAGACGGTTGTTCGGTACTTTGCTGAGCAATTGCCGAAGTTTTTGGCCCAGTCCACCGAGACAACCGACCTTGCGCTGGCGGTGGAGCGCCTGCAGATCGCCGATGCCTTGGACCAGCGATTTAGCGTGGCGGTGGTTGGCCAAATGCGTGCTGGCAAGCCGACCCTGCTCCATGCATTGCTGGCCCGCGATTTGGCGCCGACGGGCATCATCGAGACCACTGCGACTGTCAACTGGTTTCGCTGGGACGCCGGGCCGCGCACGCAGCTGTTTCGGGTGCACTTTCGCGATGGCAGCCAGTCGGAGTTGCCGCTGGCAGAGATTGGGCCGTGGCTGCACCAGGGCGACCAAGTGGCCCGGACGCGGTGCTTGGACTTCTTCTCCGACGCGGAATTTCTGAGCACGGTCAACTTGGTCGACACGCCGGGTACGCGCAGCACGCTGGACACGCATGAGTCCGCAGTGCAGCGGTTCGTGGAGCAAGACGCAGCATTGGCGTGCGAGCGGCGGACGCTGGACGCGGGTGGTCGCGCCGATGCGGTGCTGTAGGTCGTCAACCCGGTGGCGCGGACGGCGGACCGTGATGTGCTGGCTGAGTTCGACGGCCAAACGCGCATGCCGGGCTCGAGTCTGCACAACAGCCTAGCGGCGGTCCAGAAGTGGGAGCACCTGGGCGATGCCGATTGGCGGACCAGCGACCCCCAGGCCGAAGCGGAGCGCATGTGTGCGCGGATGCAGGAGCAACTGGCCGATAAGGTCAGCGCAGTGGTGCCGACCAGTGGCTTGCTTGGGCGGGCGGTGGCGGTGGTGGGCGAACAGGTGTGGCAGGCGGTGGCGCAGCTTGCCAATGCCGCGGGCGACGATGACTTTGAGCTGTTGACCGACGACGCCGACTTGTTCGTGGACCAGGACGCTACGTTTGAGCGGGTTTCGCTGCCGCAAATCGAGCGCGTGGCGCTCCAGCAGCAACTGCCGTGGCCGGCGCTGCGCTTGGCGTTGCGGCAGAGTCGGCGGCTCCAGCTGCGCGACGGCGAGGAATTGCGGCGGCACTTGCGCGAGCTGAGCGGCTTGGACCGCTTGGCGCACCTGCTGCACGAGCGATTCTTTCGGCAGGCCGGGCTGATTCAGGCCACCACCGCGCCCGCTGGCTCGGCGTCGACCATCTCTTTGGCGTCTGACCCAATCTTGACGTACGCCGCCAAGTTGGTGTCAGCGGTCGCCGCGTTGTCCGGCGGGCTGACGAAGAACAGCGACGGCATCGCGTATTCGTCGCCGCGACCCAGCCGGATCAGCCGCGCTTTGCCGCGCGCCTCGTCGAGAAACGCCGCTTTGGTCCGGGTGGTGCCGAAGTCGATGGCCAGCATAAGCAGCTTCGAGCCGACTGGAGGTGCCATCGCGGGCGGCAGTGTCGGCCATGTGGAGGGGCGTGGCAAGGGCTTGGGCAACCGCCACAAACCTGCGCTATTGCGTTTCCAACCACTGATCCGGTGTCTGAACCTGCAGCGAGGTCCGCCCCAAGAAGTGCCCTGCGTCCCAACTGACGAACACCCCACTGTTCGGACACGCGGCCTCGGCGACAGCCAGCACGACGGCATCGCCAAATGCCATCTTGGTGGCGATGCGTTGCACCAAGTCGCCAATGGGCGGCAGCGGCAGCGGCAAATTCGCGTCGAAATGGGGCAGGACCCTGAGTCGGTAGTGCGCACCAAATGTCGCGACCAAGCTGCGCAACTGGTCGGGCGCTAGGTTGAAGCTCAGAATGCCCGCCATTTCCATGACGTTGACCGCCGTCGTGGCGGCGTCTGGCCGACCGGCAACCGCCTGCAAGAAAGCACGGTTGGCGGTTGCATTGGCGTCGCTTGGGTAGCGCAGGTCGATCACAAACACGTTGCTGTCGATAACAATCAGGGTCTGCTCCGAGCCATGGCCATCGCCGTTGCTCCAACGTGGCCTGACCCTGCTCGACACGCCTGGCATGGGTGGACTGCACCGCAACCACGCGGTCGTCACCTGGCGGCATGTCCCGGCGGCCGATGCGGTGTTGTTCGTAACCGACTCGGTGGAATCGGTGCTGTCGCGGCAAGAAGTCGATTTCATCGTGCAACTGCGGAACATGGGCAAGTACGTGCTGTTTGCCCAGACCAAGTGCGATGCTGTGGACAAGAGCCAAGTTGCACAGTACTCGCAGCGCAATCTGGCGATTCTGTCCGCGGCTCTCAGCCAACTATTTGATTCTATTGAGTACCTGCTGACGAGTGCCCATCTCGCACGCCGGTCCATCGAAAAGCCGGCCTTTCGCGCCCGGTTTTGGGCCAACAGCGGCCTCGCTGGCTTGGAGACGTTGGTCTCAGTCGACCTGATGCACGGGCACCGTCGGGCGGGACTGTTGCGGGTCGTGGCCGAATTGGACCGCACGTTGGCCCACGTCGCGCACACCGTCAACCACCGCGCATCCCAGACGGACGCCATGGCGCGTGGGGACTTGGGCCAAGCACAGGATGGGTTGACCCAGCGCACCGCGGACCTATCGACGTGGCTGGAAAACGACTAGCCGCAGGCCCAGCGCGGGATGGTTCAAGGCTTGGCCGCGCTGCAAAAAATCGCGGGCAAGCAGTTGGCCGTGACGTTGGCCGCAGACGCCGATGGTGCCGTTTGGCCATCCATTGGCGGTGAACTTGAACAAATTCTGAGCGAGCCCAATAGCGCGCTTCAGCGGTGCGATGGGCTGTTGGAGCTTGCCCGCGAACTGGCTGCTGCTCAAGTGATTGAGGTTGGCAAGACCATCGGCGACCAAGCGACCGGGCTGGTGCTGCATGCATTGCAGGCGCTCGGCCGTCACGATGGGCAACGGTTTGAACTCTCGGAGCCAACTCTGCCGTCGCCTCAGCGCCGGGCCACACTCGACGCCGCGATGTTGGCAGACCCGAACACCAACCAACTGGACCATGTCCTGTCGTCGCTAGGCATCGCCGGCACGGTGGCGTCGCTGGTTAGCGCGGCAGTACCGGGCGTGGGATGGGTGGCTGGCGGCGCCGTACTGGTGTGGATGACCCAGCGTCGTCGCAGCGCTGCCCAGCACCGGCAATTCGCTGCACTGCGCCGCCAAATGGATACGTTGCTCAAGGGCGACCTTGCGGCGGCTCAAGCGTCCGCTATCGTCAGTATGACCGCGATGCTCCAGCAAGTTGCCGACCGCGGTGCGTACGCGCTACAGGAATTGGCCCGTGCCCGTCGCACAGACGTCGAAGGATTGCGTAACTGGGTTGCCGACCACCAGACACGGGGACGTGGCGAACAGCTGGAGGTCGCCCGCGAAGCCAAGGCCCAAGCTAAGGAACGGTCAAGGAACAACTCGATCACTTTGGTGCTGCAAGGAGCGGCGAGTCGGCTGTCAAGCCGCGAGCTTGCGACCCACCTAGCAGGCTGGAACTGTCCAAGTTGTCCTTGGACAGTTCCTAAGGCAGCGGCAGCTTTGCAGCGTGAACTGGTGTCGCTGGGCAAATCGCTCGAATTGTCTGACGAAACAATGGGATGAACAAAGGGTGCGTCCGATTGTTTCAATGCGCATCCGCCCAACACCCGGCCCACCGCACATCGACCGCCAGCGGCACCTTCATCATCGTCCCATCGGGCAGCTTGCCCGCCCCCTGCATCGCCTCGCGCACCACCTCTGCCACCTGCGCCGCCTGCGCTTCGGGCACCTCGACCACCAGTTCATCGTGCACTTGCAGCAGCATCTTGGCCTGCTGGCCTTGCAGGCGCTTGTCCACCTGCAACATCGCCCACTTGATCAGGTCCGCGGCCGTGCCCTGCACCGGGGTGTTGATCGCAATCCGCTCCGCCTGCGCCCGGTCCTGCGGCGCCTGACTGGTCAGCCCCGGGATCACCCGGCGCCGCCCGAACAGCGTGCGCACTTCGCCTGACAGTCGCGCTTGGACCAGCGTCTGCTCCATCCACGCCTTGACCGCCGGAAATCCTTCGAAGTAGCGGTCAATAAACGACTTGGCCTCCTTGAGCGTGACGCCTATTTCGCGCGACAGCCGCTGCGGACCCATACCGTACAAAATGCCAAAATTGATGGTCTTGGCCGCGCTGCGCTGCTCGCCAGTCACCATCAGCGGCAACATGTTAAACATCCGCGCCGCAGTCTCGCGGTGAATGTCCAGCCCGCGCTGAAACGCCAACTGCAAGCCCGGATCGTTGGCCAAGTGCGCCATCACCCGCAGCTCGATCTGGCTGTAATCGGCGCTGAGCAGCACATTGCCCGGCGCCGCCACGAAAGCCTTGCGAATCGCCCGGCCTTCTGGCGACCGCACCGGAATGTTCTGCAAATTCGGATCGATCGACGACAGGCGCCCGGTAGCCGCTACTGCTTGGCCGTACCATGTGTGCACGCGACCGGTCGCCGGCAGCACCATCTCAGGCAATTGGTCCGCGTAGGTCGACTTGAGCTTGGTCAACTGCCGCCAGCGCAGCACCGACTTGGCAATCGGGTGGTCGTCTTCGAGCCCTTCGAGCACACTCTGGTCGGTCGAATAGCCCGTTTGCGTTCGCTTTTTGGCCGGTAGCTTCATCTCATCGAACAGCACTTCACCCAGTTGTTGGGGCGACCCGACGTTGAATTGGCGGCCGGCCGCTTGCCACACTTCTGCCTCGGCGCTGTGCGCTTGCTCGCCCAGCCAGACTGATTGCCGCGCGAGCTCGTCGCAGTCCAGCGCAATCCCGTTGGACTCCATCCGCGCCAGCACCCCAGCCAGCGGCAGCTCCAAGTCACGGTACAGCGCAAACACCGCGACTTCTTTGAGCTGGGCCGGGTACCACCGGCACAGCCGCAGCGCCAGCCGCGCCTTGTGGCACAGCTGCGTCGCTGCCGCCTGCACCGGCACGCGATCCCAACCGGTCTGCGCTTTGCCTTTGCCCAGCAGGTCTTCGTCCAGTGGCACGGTCTCGCCAAGCACGGTGTAGGCAATGTTGCGCAGGTTGTGGCTGTGCTTTTCGGCCTCATCCAGGTAGCTCGCTAGCATCGCGTCGCCGGTCACGCCAGCCAAATTCAGGCCCGCGGTCTGCAGAGCCAACAGCTCGAACTTGATGCCGCACCCGTACTTGGCGATCGTCGGGTCAGCGAGCACGGGTTCGAGCAGTGCGTGCCACATCACTTGGGGCAACGCGGTTGCGCCCTCGAGATCCTTAGCGTGGCCGATCGGCAGGTACGCGGCCTCGTCTGGCGACCACGCCAGCGCCAGCCCGACCAGGTGGCCATACAGCGGACGGGTGCGGTCGAGGTCAGCGCGGTCCGTGCACGCCCACAGTGCCAGTTGCTTGGCCTTGCGCACTTTGTCGAGCACCGCCACCAGCTCGGCCTGGCTTTCAATGACCTTGGCCGCTTCGACTGGCGCGACTTGCACCGCCGCTGGCGCTTGGCTGTACTCGGCCGTCAGGCGCTTGAAGCCCAGCGTCGCAAATCGCTTCGCCAGCGCCGCACGGTCAGGCGGAATCGGCGCTAAATCGCCGACTTGCCACGGCAACTGGGCGTCGTGGACCAGCCCCACCAGCTCGTAAGCGCGCATCGCCTGCACACGGTCGGCGCGCAGCAGCTCACGGGCGCGCAAGGGCTCCACGCGCTCTAGATTGGCGTAGATCGCCTCCAGGCTGCCCCACGCTTGCAGCAGTTTGGCCGCACCTTTTTCGCCCAGGCCCTTGACGCCAGCGATGTTGTCCGACGAATCGCCCATAATCGCCAGCAAGTCGCGCACTTGACTGGGCGGCACGCCCCACTTCTCGCCCACGCCGGCCATGTCATACAGCCGCTCCTTGCCGTCGTCCAACTGGCGGATCGGCGGGCGCTCGTCGCTGCCGTCGTCGACGAGCTGCATCAAGTCCTTGTCGCCGGACACGATGACAACTTCGTAGCCCTGGGCGCGGCCCTGTTCGGCCAGCGTTGCAATCAGATCATCAGCTTCCAAGCCATCAAGCTTGAGCATGGGCAGGCCCAGCTCAGCCACCACGTCCTGGCAAATCGGCCACTGCACTTGCAATTCGGGCGGCATCTCCGGGCGATTGGCCTTGTAGCGGTCGTCCAGCTTGTGGCGATGCGTCGGCGCCGAGGTGTCAAAACACACGCCGACCCGCGCCGGCTCGCGGTCGCGCACCAGCTTGAGCAGCATGTTGACGAAACCGAACACCGCGCCCGTCGGCATCCCGCTGGGCGAGCTCAGGCTGCGCACCGCAAAGAACGAGCGGAACACGGCGTGCGAACCGTCAATCAGCAGCAACATCGGGCGATTAGACTTGGTAGCGGCTGGCATCGGCAGACCCCAGCGGGCAGCGTGCGCCCGCGACGGCGCGCAGTGTGCCATGGGTTGGGCGGCATTGTTATGGCCTCGCTGGGCCAAATGCCGCTTCACAGCAGTGCCGTGCGGTGGTTGACACGCGATCAGCCATAGGTGACGCTTGTAGTCGTATCCACGCAAAGGCTTTGCGCTGCGCCACAACCATCACCCCTGCATTGGCCCAACCACCCACGAACGGCGGCTCGCCCTCTGAGCGTGGGCGCGGCGGCGGTTATCGCCGCAGTTCTGGTCGGTTGCTTGAGCAACAACCGCCGCGCCTACTTCTCGCAGTGCAGCGCCGACGGCGAGTGTGAGTCTGGCACGTGCTTCGAGGCGACGTGCCCCCGCCCCTGTTCGACCGCGGACCAATGCGGCGCCAATGCCGTGTGCGTTCAGGCCCATTGCAAGCCACGCCAACCGCGCAAGATCCTATTTTCAGATGATTTTTCAGACAGCACCTTCGCCAAGTGGACGGCATTTGGCAGCCCCGCGCCCGCGTGGGTCGCGCTATTTGGTGGGCACACTGGGGTGTTCGACAACCGCGGCGATGGCATGCATAACAGAGGCGCAGTCTCCAAAGCGACGGTCGCCTGCCCCGACGGATGTAGCGTCGAGGCGGAAGTGTATGCTGGGTTTGGAAACTTGGCTGGGTGCTGGTCGATGTCGAGCATCGGGCTGGCCAGTTCGGCCTATCCCGACGGCAAGGGCTGGAGTGAAGAGTAGGGCGGGGCCGAAGCGATTGGCCTGCTGTTGACCGCCGAAGGTGACAAATATTGGATGACGCCGCTTGAGCAACAGCGCCATGCATGGTTTCAGGCTTGGCTCACCACCGAAGGCGGCGGTCAGGAGTCGAGCCCGTGGATCAACGGCGACGCTCACATCAACCGATGGATGCGGATGACCATCGAGATTGCGGCCGATCGCCGCGTCCAGTTTTTGGCAGACGACAAGGTGATTTGGGCGTCGACCAAGAAATTGCACCCCGGCGTCGTCGCCGGACGCAACGTCGTCATTGGCCTGCGCTCCTCTGGCAGCGCCGGCAAGAGCTACCACGATTCGGTCACGGTTTGGCGGTGAGGACGCACAGCTCAGCGCGCCTATCGGTTGCGCGCGAACGCCTGCGGGTTGGCCTTTGCCGCTGCCAGCAAGTATCCTTGCCGCTTCGGCGCGGCGCCCACTGGGTGTCGGCGCTCAAAGGGGTGCCATGTCGCTGCGTGCCGTTGCCTATGCTGTTGCGTTGCTGTCGCTGTGCCTAGGATGTGCCGAGCCGGAAGCGCCTGCCGTCCCTGCCGATGCTGCTTCGGTGGCCGATCTTGGCGCCGTCGCCGATGTCGCCACGTCTGATGACGTCGCCTCGGCTGACGACACGGCTGTT
The DNA here is from genome assembly GCA_947499075.1 of Myxococcales bacterium. Lineage (GTDB taxonomy): Bacteria > Myxococcota_A > UBA9042 > UBA9042 > UBA9042 > SXRM01. Next base: position 7,109 of record CANMNA010000044.1, on the reverse strand, counting down.
GCCGCCGAGATTGTCGCCGATGCCGACCCCGATCAATCAGACGCACCCTTTGTTCAGGCAGATGTAATTGCAGCAGATTCTGACTCCGACGCGACCGTTGCGACCGGTTGCGCCGGCGACGGCAATTGCCCCAAAGCGCAGTTCTGCCAGAACGCCCTGTGCGTACCCGACGTCTGCACCGCTGGCGAAATCAAGTGCACCGACGTCGATCACGTGGGCCAATGCGCCGCCAACGGTTCGGGCTCGGCCGAGTCCGCCTGCCCCAGCGGCCAAAAGTGCGAAGCGGGCGGGTGCAAGCCCAAAATCTGCGAACCCGATGTCGGCACGTGCAAAGACGACGTGCTGCACAAGTGCAGCGCCACCGGGGTCAGCGAGGTCGTCACCGACTGCGCCAAGTCCGACAAGGTCTGCGACCAGGGGCAGTGCAAGCCGCCGATCTGCACCCCCGGCACCAACAGCTGCAAGAGCGGCCACTCGGCGACGTGCGACGCCAAGGGCCTGACCTGGAAACTCAACCTGTGCCTGGACGGCAAAGTATGCATCGACGGCCAGTGCGAACAGGCCAAGTGCAAGGCCAACGAGCTGTTCTGCCTGAACAAGCAGGTCCACAAGTGCAACGGCACGGCCACGGGATCGACGATCACCACCGACTGCGTGGCCGACGGCAAAGTCTGCGACCTCGCCGTGTGCGTCGTCCCGTTGTGCAAACCGGGCGCGGTGCAGTGTCAGGGCGCCAACCAGTTGACGTGTGCCGCGACCGCCATGAGCTGGGATGCGGTGGCCTGCCAAGCCGGCGAGGTGTGCAGCGAGGGTGCGTGTGTCCCGGTCATCTGCACGGCCAACACCTCGAGCTGCCAAGGCAATACCCTGTTGCAGTGCGACAACTTGGGCGTGAAGAGCATTGCGCTCAAAGACTGTGCCGCCAGCCAGCAAGTCTGCGACGGCGGGCAGTGCAAGAGCCCGATTTGCGCGCCTGGAGAGCTGTTGTGCCAGGGCCTCCAACTTGGCACCTGCAACACCAAAGGCTTGGGGTGGAATGTCTCGCCCTGTGCTGGCGGCACCGCCTGCAGCGAAGGCAAGTGCCAGCCGATCATCTGCACACCGGGCGCCAAGACTTGCGTGGGCGAGGCCGTGCATGTGTGCAACGCGCTGGGCGTGGGCAATCCCCAGACCATCGACTGCGCGGCGACCGGCGAAGTCTGCGACACAGGCACCTGCCAAGCGCCGATTTGCAGCGTAGGCGCCAAGGAGTGCCAAGGCGGTCTGGTAGCCACGTGCAGCGCCAAGGGCTTGCTATGGTCCAAAGCCGGCTGCCCGCCCGACCAAGCCTGCGACAAAGGCAGCTGCCAGCCGATTGTGTGCACCCCCGGCGACAAGGTCTGCACCGGCGACAAGCTGCACCAGTGTGATGCCAAAGGCTTGGCCAGCCCGGTCGTGCAAGACTGCGGCAGCGAAGGCAAAATCTGCGACCAAGGCCAGTGCAAGGCGACCATCTGTGTCGTGGGCGCCAAGGAGTGCCAAAGCGGGGCCTTGGCGACCTGCATCAACAAGGGCTTGCAATGGCAGGCGATTGCTTGTTCCAGTGGTCAAGTCTGCGTCGATGGCGCGTGCAAGACCGGCATCTGCCAGGCGTTCGCCAAGCTGTGCGTCGGCAACGTCGCCAGCGTGTGTGACGGCACCGGCACCGCCACCAGCCCGGTCAACGACTGCGGCTCGGCCGGCCAAGTCTGCGACAAGGGCCTGTGCAAACAGCCGATTTGCACACCCGGGGCGCTGCAATGCCAAAGCGGTGCGCTGGCCACCTGCGACAGCAAGGGCTTGGTGTGGGTGCCGCAAGCGTGTCCAGCCAACAATGCGTGTGTCGTCGGCAAGTGCAAGCCGATCATTTGCACCGCCAATGCCAAGACTTGCGATGGCGACAAAGTCCGGTTGTGCGACGGCGACGGCGTCAGCAACCCGGTTGCCCAAGACTGCGTGGCCACCAAGCAGATTTGCCACGAAGGCGCCTGCAAGACCCAGGTCTGCCTGCCCAGCAGCACGACGTGTACCGCCAACGAATTGCTCAGCACCTGCGACAGCTTGGGTCTGAGCAGCAGCACGGCCGGATGCGGCATCGCCAAGACCTGCGACGCTGGCCAATGCAAGCCGACGATTTGCCAGCCCAACGCCTTGGCCTGCGACGGCGACAAGGTCCGCCAATGCGACGGCAAAGGCTTGACCCAACCGGTGGTGCAAGATTGCGTCGCGTCCAAGCAAATCTGCTACCAAGGCGGGTGCAAGTCGCTGGTGTGCGCGCCCAACAGCAGCACATGTATGACCGACGCCTTTGTCAGCACCTGCGATGCGCTCGGGCTGACCACCAAGTTGAGCGCATGCGCCGCCGGCAAAGCCTGCGACTTGGGCGTGTGCTTGCCGATCATCTGCAAACCGGGTGACAAAATCTGCGATGTCGACAAGCTGCGGCAGTGCGACAGCAAGGGCGTCAACTACACCTTGGTCCAGGATTGCGTAAGCAGCGGCCAAGTCTGCGACGCCGTGCAGTGCAAGAAGCCAATTTGCTTGGCCGGCATCGTGCAGTGCCAGACCAACACCGACTTGGGCAAGTGCGATGCCAAGGGCCTCAATTGGGTCTTGACCGCGTGCGGCAGTGGCAAAGCTTGCGAATTGGGCGTGTGCAAGAACCAGATCTGCACGCCGGGCGCGATTTCGTGCTCGGGCACGGTGGCTATGATCTGCGATGCCAAGGGCTTGGCCACCACCGCTGTCCAAAACTGCGCGACTACGGGTCTCGCCTGTGAACTCGGCGTGTGCAAGCCGATGATTTGCACGCCCAACGCCAAGATTTGCAAAGCCAACCAGATTGCGACTTGCGACAGCACCGGCCTCAAAGAGACGCTGAGCAACTGCCTGGCCAACCAGAGCTGCGACTTGGGCGTGTGCAAGAACCAGATCTGCACGCCCGACGCCGGCTCTTGCTCAGGCACCACCGCCCAAGTGTGTGACAGCAAGGGCTTGGTTCTCACTTCGGTCAAGAACTGCGCGACCACCGGCCTGGCCTGCGAGACCGGGGTGTGCAAGCCGATGATTTGCACGCCCAACGCCAAGATCTGCAAGGGCAACCAGATTGCGACCTGTGACGCGATTGGTCTCAAAGAGACGCTATCGGACTGCCTCTCGACCCAGAGCTGCGATGTCGGCGTGTGCAAGAACAAGATCTGTGTGCCGGCCGCTACCATCTGCAACGTATTGACCGTGCAGACCTGCGATGCCAAGGGCTTGGCGTATGTCACGACCACCGATTGCGCCAAGACCAGCGAGATGTGCGACAAGGGCGCCTGCGCCGCGCCCGTGTGCTGGCCGCCCGGCAGCAAGAAGTGCTACGGGCCGCAAGTCGGCACCTGCAAAGCCGATGCCAGCGGTCCCGACTTGGTGGTGTGCGACGACAAGGACGCGTGCACCAACAACACCTGCGACGACGTCAAGGTCGTGTGCGCCTACCCCGCGCTGCAAAGCTGCGACGACGCCAATGTCTGCACCGCCGATAGCTGCGACAAGGCCACGGGCAAATGCGTCAACACCGCGGCTGCTGGCAGCTGCACCGACGGCGACGGATGCACCACCGCCGACAGCTGCGTCAGCGGCAAGTGCGCCCAGGCCGCGTACGCCTACAGCATCGAGACCGTCGCCGGTGGCGAGACAGCGGGCAGCACCGACGCCGGCGTGGCGTCTGCCACGTTTGACGGCTTGACGGGGCTAGTCTGGAGACCCGACGGCGCCTGGGTGCTGGTCGACACCAACAACCACCGGGTGCGCAGGATCAGCGCGGCGGGCGTGGTCACCACCTCGACCGGCACCAGCGCCGGATTTGCCAATGGCCTGCCCGACGTCGCCAAGATGTCGGGCCCTACCGCGCTTGCGGGCAATGTCGGCGGCTTTTTCTATGTCGCCGACACTGCCAACCACCGCATCCGCAAGCTGTCACCCGCCAACTATCTGGCGACTTTTGCCGGCTTCGGCACCGCGGGCTACTTGGACGGGCCCGGCGCCGGCGCCCAATTCAGCGCGCCCAGCGGCTTGGCCTTGGACCCCAAGTTTGGATGGCTCTACGTCAGTGATACCGGCAACCAGCGGATGCGCATCGTCAAACCCGATGGCACGGTCTCGACATTGGCAGGCTCCGGCACCGCTGGCTTTGGCGACGGCGCAGCGGGCGTGGCCAAGTTCAACGGACCCGCCGGCATCGCCTTGTTGCCCGGCGGCAGCCTCGCGGTCGCCGACACCGTCAACTTGCGGATCCGCAAGGTCGCCGCCGATGGCACCGTCTCGACACTCGCCGGAACCGGTGTCTCAGGCGCGCTCGACGGCGCTGCCACCACCGCCACCTTCTCGGCGCTCTCCGGCGCACTGGTTGCCTTGCCAAGCGGCGAGTTGCTCATCGGCGATGGCGCCAAGGTGCGCATGCTCGCCAACGGCCAAGTTACCACCATCGCGGGCGGCGGTGGCACCAAGAACAGCGGACCCGCGCTGCAATTCAAGCTCAACGCCGTGCGCGGCTTGGCCCTGGCCAGCAACGGCCGGGTCGGTGTCACCGACGGCTACGCTTTGCGCATGATTACACTGACCAACCCAGTGCAATGCGACGACAAGCTGGCCTGCACCAACGACAGCTGCGACAAGCCGACCGGCAAGTGCGCGTTCGTAGGCGCCGTGGTCAACAGTCCCTGCGACGACGGCTCAGCGTGCATCACCAGCGAAGCCTGCGACGGCAAGGGCGCCTGCGTGGGCACCGCCAAGAGCTGCGAGGACAACAATACCTGCACCGGCGATGCCTGCGATCCGTTCACTGGCAGCTGCGACAACGGCCCCGCGGTTGCGACCTGCGAAGATGGCAACGCATGCACCCAGACCGAAGCGTGCCTCGACGGCAAGTGTGCGCTCGACCTCGTCAGCCTGACCACGCTGGCCGGCACCAGCCAAGGCTACGGCGATGGTATTGGCAGTAGCGTCAAGTTCTCGACGTTGACGAAACTATTGATTGCGGCCGACGGCACCGTCTACGCCATCGACGCCGGCAATCACGTCATCCGCGCCATCGCCAAGGACGGCAAAGTCACCACCGTCGCCGGCATCGCAGGCAAACCCGGCAACAGCGACGGCCAATCGCTGATGGCGCAATTCAACAGCCCGACCGGCGCCGCGTTCGACGGCCAAGGCCGCATCGTGGTCAGCGACTACACCGGCCACCGCATTCGCCTGTTCGACCCCAAAGCGGGCATCGTCTCGACCGTCGCCGGTTCCGGCATCGCCGCCTACACCGATGGCGTGGTCCAAACCGCCAGCTTGAGCAACCCGACCGGCGTCGCGGTCGACAAAGACGGCGCCATCTACGTCGCCGACCGCGGCAACTTCCGCATCCGCAAAATCGCCAACGGCCAAGTCAGCACGGTGGCGGGCAGCGGCGGCAGCGGCAAGCTCGATGGCGCGGCCTTGGGCGCCACATTCTCCAGCAATTTATACGGCTTGGCCATCGGGCCAACCGGCGGCCTGTACATCGCCGACACCGGCAACAACGCCATCCGCAGTCTGGTCAACGGCCAAGTGGCGACTTGGGCCGGCGTCGGCAGCGGCTACGTCGATGGCACGCTCGGCAACGCCAAGTTCTCGTCGCCACTCGACATCGCTTTTGACCAGAGCGGACAAGCCTTTGTCACCGATACCGGCAACTTGCGTATCCGGCGCATCTCGACCAAGGGCGAGGTCAGCACCTACAGCGGCAACGGCGCCCAAGCCCAAGTCGATGGCTTGGGCACCAAGGGCAGCTACTTCAGCATCAGCTGGCTGGGCGTGGGCAGCTTGGGCGGCGTCTATGTCAGCGATTATTACCGGGTGCGCAAGCTGATGCCCGCGCAAATCCTGTGCGACGATGGCGCAAGCTGTACTGCGGATAGCTGCGACACCAAGACCGGCCTGTGTAGCAACGCCGTCATCGGCGAAGGCCAAGCATGCAGCGACGACAATGCGTGTACTGTCGGCGAAGTCTGCACCGCCAGCAGCTGCAAGGGCGGCGCGGCCAAGAGCTGCGACGACGGCGATGTCTGCACGCTGGACTGGTGCGACGCCGCGCTGGGATGCGTCAACAGCACCGCCGGCGGCGATGGCACCCCGTGCGACGTCGCCAAGTTCTGCGAAGCCGGCGTGTGCAAGGCCACCGCGTGTCCCGGTTCGCCACCCGCAGTCGCGCAAAAGGGCGAGTACACCGGCGCGCCGCTCGTCATGGACACCAAAGGCAGCGGCGGCGGCTACAGCCCCAAGTACAAGGAGTACTGGTACCCGCAGTGGTCGATCGCCACCGTGCACCGCTACGACGCCAAGACCTTGGCCCCCAAGGGCACGTTCAGCTCAGGGCAAGAGCAGATGATGCAGCTGTGGGGCGAGAGCGATGGCAGCTACTACACCGCCAATTGGGGCTACAACACCGTGACCAAGAAGGCGGATATGGCGGCGACCACGCTGTGGGCTGCCAAGATGAATGGCGTAACGGGTGGCGTGGCGGCCGACGCGAGCTATGTGTATGCGATGCTGTATACCGGCACCACCCAGGTGGTGCTGCTGCACAAGGCGACCGGGGCGCCGGTGGGCACGGTCAAGCTGGTCGGCGGGACGACGGCGGAGCTGTACGGTGGGATGGCGGTGGTCGGCGATTCGATTTATCGTGGCGATGCGACCAACACGGTCAGTCGGCACAACAAGGTCACGGGTGTGCTGATCGACCAGTTTGCGGTGCAGGGGACGCTGGGCAATGTGGCGTTCAATGGCCGGGAGTATTGTGTCAGTGCCAATTCGAGTCAGGTGTACTGTTATGCGGTGGTCAAGGCGGGGACAGGGTGTTTGTAGCGGGTGAGGGTTGGAGCGGGGCGGGTGGTGTTGGGCGGGTGGTGTTGGGCACGGCTGAAAAGCGGTGTAAGCACCCAGCCAACCCCATCTTTTACTCTTCGCGGCACCTGCCAAACTTCCCGGCGGAGGTACCGCCATGTCCCAGCCAGTTCCAACTTTCCAGCCGCGCCGCTCGACGCGCCATGCCCACTACACCACCGCCGAGGCGCGCCGAA
>CANMNA010000043.1 GCA_947499075.1 Myxococcales bacterium | reverse complement strand
AGCCTTGCTGCAAGCGACTTCGCAGCCGCCTGACCCCAAGGGGCGGCCAGCATGCCATTGAATGCATCCGTGCGCAAGGGCAAAAGGGGGCAAACTACCCGCGCCTACAGATGCCCGGCGGCTTCCAACCCACGACGGGCCATAGAAGTTGCGGCAGTTGCGGCCATGCCGCGCGACCCAGCGTGCAACCAATTGTGGGGCGCCACAAACATATCCATGGTCAACGACTCGAACTGACGAATAACAAAGGCATTTAGCACGGACATTGGATCGCGCAGCGTGCAAGTGTCGGTGCGCTCGCAGTCGCCGTCCGGTGTCTGGCAGCTGACAACTGCGAGTTGCTCTTCAAATGGCTGAACTACATCAAGAAAGCGGATCTCAGCAGGGCCGCGCGCCAAACCATAGCCGCCGCTCGCTCCTTTGACGGCGCGCAAAATGCCAACGCGTTTCATGCTTTGCAGCACCTTGGCCAAGACATCAGGTGGAATATCAGCTTGTACGGCAAGGTCAGCCACCGACACCACTTGCTGACCGCTGGATCGGGCCAGGTGCTGCACAGCCATTAGCGCATACTCAGATTTCCGACTCACTTTAAACATCGCCTGCGCAACCTAAGGTACCTTGCCGGGTTGTGCAAGCTGAGGCATGACAAACGCCTAACTGTACGCAGTTTTCTAGTCCAAAGTCTTTGCGCAGCGCTGGTCCGCGGCTTGACGGGCTTTGGACTGCCGTGCACAATCAAAGCGGACCAAATTGGTCCGTATTCAGCAGATGACACTTCTCGAGTTGCAGCAAATCCGACGCGATCGCGCAGAACGCCTTGAATTGGCGACTGAATTTTATTGCAGACCGCGACGCCGCAAGCTCAAAATCGAGACGTGCTTAGAGGACTACCTCAACGCCAACGCATTCGTCGATCGCCGCAGTGCTTGCTGGAGATGCCCAGTCGGATGCGCCAATCGGGCCAAATTCGCCGAGGGCGTCTGATGCCGGTAGCCGATCAGTGGGCGCCAGTCTCGACGTCGAACAGGTCCTTGCGGCTCAAGTAGCCCAAGACCAAGGCGACAAAGATCAGTCCCGCGGCGGTTGGTGCCGAGAGGTCGAGCAGACCGGGCACGAAGCGGTCGATCCAAACGTTCTTGGCCACCATGTCGCCGAAATCATCTTTGGAGACGACGGTTTTCATGACCTGAGTCTGGGTAAACAAGCTGGCACCAGCGGCGGCCCACCAGATGACCAAGTTCAGCGCAGCGGCGATTGCCAGCAAGGCGGCGGTGATTTTCATCGGAAACGACCTTTCGTTGTGTTGCTGAAACTACTTGCTGTTGGCGTACAGCGTGGCGTCGACCTCGATGACTTCGCCGACTTTGGCGCCGACGATGCCGGCTTTGCCCTTGATGTCATGGTCGCGCAGCGAGACTTTGAACCGCGAGGTGATCTTGAGCGCGTTCTTGTCGGCGGCATAGGCGATGTCGATCGTCATGTCTTTGGCGACGCTCTTGCCGTTCAGCGTGAACTTGCCGTGGGCCTTGCCGGAAGCGCGGTTGCCGTCGACCTTGGTGATCTCGACGCGCTCGATGTCGAACGTGATGTTCGGATTGGCGGCGGCGTTGAGCCACTCGGCGCTCTGCAAGTGCTTGTCGCGCATGTCGTTGCCGGTCTTCATCCGGGCGACCGGGATGATGATCTTGCCCGACGTGCCGCCCGGCGCAGTGGCGTCTGCGACTTTGAACTCGCCGCCCGCGCCGTCGGCGGTGCCGGGGATTTTCTCCGCCGGCGCTTCGGACAAGAACTTGATTTGGCTCTTGCCGCTGTCGACGGTGAAGGTCAGGGCGCCGGTCTTGCCGGTAAACGGCGTGTCGGCGAAGGCGGGTACGGCCAAGGCCGCAAGAACAAGCGAGAAAGTGGCGATGAGGGTGCGCATGATTGGCTCCTGGAACTACAAAGTGGACGGCGATGCGTGTTGGGTACTTGGCTGCCCGCCCCGGGCAGTGGTGGCCACAACGGTCGCCGTGTGGGGTCGATTCAAGGCTAAAACCACAGGTGGAGCTGAAGCGCCCACTGCGCAAGCTTCCAGTCTTTGGTCGTCAGTACGCGGTACTCTGGGCGAAGCTCGACGTTGGGCAGCGGGATAAACTGCACGCCTGCGACCAGCGACGTCATCTCGGCGTTGCTGTTGGCTACAGACGTGCTGCCGGTGCTCTTTTCGTAGCGGGCTTCGAGCACGAACCACTCTTTGAGCGGGTGGCTGGCGTGGATCATCCACGACAGCATGTCGCGATTGGCTGCTGTCTGGGTCATCACCATTTCGGCTTGCAACGCGCCCCAATACGGCTTGCCAAGCCCGATGTGGCTGCCTACCAGCGTCAGGTCGCCCGCTTTGAGAAACGAGCCGCCGATCCAGGAATTCAGACCATAGTCTTCGAGTTGTGGCCACAGTGTCAGGCGCGCACTGGTGATCAGGTCGCCCTTCTTGACGGCACCCGAATCTGACAGCGCCAAGTTATTTGCCATAAACACGCCTGCTTCTGCTGAGATCCAATGCTGACCCTCGTAGGTCACTTCGGCGCCAAGTTCGTTCCAATTGGGCGCAATCATCGGCAGCCCAGGATTGAGCGGGTTGCGCCGCAGCAGCATCGTGTGGTCGTCGTGCCGCATGCCGATGGTCGGCTGGATCATGCCCACCCGCAGCGAGGGCATCTCTTGAGACGTCTTGATCTGGAGCCAAGCGTCGTACGGTGACTGACCGAGATAACTGTGCTGCAGGGTAGACACGTTGTAGCTGCCCGTCGCCGACAGCCAGTCGGTGATCTTGACCGAGAGCGCGGGCGCCATCTGCATCGGAATCACCAGCCGATCGGGTGTCACCAGCTCGCCGTCGTCGCTCCAGTGGGGCGCGCCCAACCGCGCCATTTGCAGGCGCGAGTCAAAACCGACAGTGAGCCGACCGTCGGCCAATTGGTTGTCCGGCATGTCATGAAATTTCTGCCATCCCACCTGCTCCCACGTGATCGCGCCATTTTGAGCGGTCGAGTAAAAGCCAGAGTCGGTACGCAAACCAGAACCTTGCGGATTGACATGACAGTTAGAGCAGCGACTGCCAATGGTCAACGACATGCGCGGCAAAGCCCAAGCGCTTGACGCAGCCAGGCTGCAAGCCAGCGCTGTCATCAGGCCAAAGTGTGCGCACCTCAAGCCTGCACCGTGCCGGTCGGGCTGGCAAACGTGACCTTGAAGGCCTTGAGGTTAGTCTGCGTGGTCCCGTCTTTGGGCCAACTGACGGCCTTGCCGGTGGCATCAAACACGGCACCATGGCACCCACAGGACAACTGTTTCTTGCCAGTGTCCCAACTGCCGGTCGCGGAAAGAGGGCACTGCTTGTGCGGGCACTCGTCCTTGAAGGCCAGGACCTGTGTCGCCGTCGTTCGCACCATCACGATCGGCGTACCGCCAACGATCGTTTTGGCCTTGCCACCCACGTCGGCCAGCGGCTTGAATGGCTCTTTGGTGATGTCAAAATCTAATTTGACGCCGGCGACTGGCTCGGGCCCAAACACTTCGGCTGATTCACAACCGACGACCAAAGGGGCCAAGGCTCCGGCGGATGCCAGTGCACCTATTTTGCACAGAAATTCCCGCCGGTCCGAGCCGACGTCTGCGCGCGCGTCTCCGCTGGGAACGCCCAAGTCGTGCTGGTCCGCTGCCTTTGCCATGGTGTCTCTCTGCCCGACGACCGCCGCCGAGGCATAGATTTACAGTTTGTCACTGTCCCGTCAACGGCAGACTTTTCGGTTGATATTGCAGACGTAATCAACAGCGCTAGCACGCCGTCGGTGCGGGGAGCAACGAATTCCACGCAGTAGGCCAAGGCGCGCCCAGCACCGACGACGCGATCAGCCGTGCCGTCACCGGCGTCAACAGGATGCCATTGCGGTGATGACCAGCAGCAAAGTGCAAGCCGGCCACCGGCAGGTAGGGGCCCATCAGGGGCAGGCCGTCCAAGCTCTGCGGGCGCAGGCCTGCCCAGTGCCGAACCACCGTGGCTTGGGCGAGCGCAGGCACAGCAGAGATCGCCATTGCCAGCAGGTGATGCAACCCACCGGCAGTCATGCGCTTGTCAAACCCGGTGTCCTCGCTGGTTGCACCGACAACGACCCTGCCGTCCGCGCGCGGCACCACGTAGCCGCCGCGCCACGCCAAGACCGGGATGCACGGCGGTGCAGGCAGCAGCAACTCGGCAAGCTGGCCGTGCAAAGGCCGGATCGACGTGCGGCGCGCGGCAAGGCCCGGCACCAAGTCGGTCCACGCGCCGGCCGCAACAACCACATGATCAGCAGGGAATAGCCCGCCAGCCTGAACGCCATGGACCCGTCCAGACGCCACAACGATGCCTTCGATTGGTCGCCCCGTAATCAAAGTCGCGCCCGTCAGCTCGGCGTCGCGGGCCAACGCCCGGACCAGCAGGGGCGGTTCGACCTGACCGTCGCTGGGGTGCCACAGCGCCCCGATCACGTCGTCGCCTAGGCCATCCACCAATTGATGCACCTGCTGGCCGTCGAGGAGAGCCAAATCGGGCACGGAGGCGCCAAGCCACTGCGACTTGGCGCGCAGCTGCGCCATATCGTCGGCAGACCGGCCAAGCTCAACGGCCCCGCAAGCCTGCATCCCGATGCTCAGTCCGGTGCGATGCAACAGATCTTGGGCAAAACCTGGCCACATGGCCTGACTGGCTTGGCACAACTGCAGCAGCGGCCCCGCGTGCGTGGCCTCCGCGCCAGCCCCCAAAATGCCCGCGGCGGCGCTCGATGCTTCAGCACCGGGGATGGCTTTTTCGAAAATCTGGACGACGCATCCAGCCCGCGCCAGTTCGGCAGCGATGGCGCACCCCATCACGCCGCCACCGACGATCGCGACACGCTCGCTCAAGCCACAACCCGGGTCACACGCGCTCAATCGCGGTTGCCACGCCCTGCCCTACGCCGACACACAGGCTGGCGACGCCACGGTGGAGCTTGCGATCGCGCAGCGCATGGGCCAAGTGCCCCAGAATGCGGGCACCTGAGCACCCCAGCGGGTGGCCAATCGCAATCGCGCCACCGTCGACGTTGACCCGCGCCGGGTCGAAAGGCAGCTCGCGCAACACAGCCAAGCTCTGGGCCGCGAAGGCCTCGTTGAGCTCGAGCAGGTCCACGTCTGACAACTGCCAACCCGCGCGATCCAGCACCCTGCGCATGGCCGGCACCGGACCGATGCCCATCGTGCGGGGATCGACGCCTGCCTGGGCCGAAGCGACGATGCGGGCAATCGGCTGCCAACCATACGCTGTCAAAGCTTTCTCGCTGCATACCAGCAAGGCTGCGGCACCGTCATTGAGGGTGGACGAATTGGCTGCGGTCACGCTGCCGTCCTTGCGAAACGCCGGCCGAAGCTTGGCAATCGACTCCAGCGTCGTGTCGGCGCGCGGCTGCTCGTCGGTAGTGACCACAGCCGAGACTTTGCCCTGCACGACTTCGATGGGCACCACCTCGCGATCAAATCGCCCATCCAGTTGGGCCGCAACTGCTTTGCGGTGGCTCGCGACGGCAAATTGGTCTTGCTCAGACCGGCTGATCTGGTACTGGTCGACCAAGTTCTCTGCGGTTTCGCCCATTTGCTCCAGCGGAAACCGCGCTTCAAGCTTGGGATTGGGGAATCGCCAACCAAGCGCCGTGTCGAACATCAGGTTGTTGCCGCGCGGCGGATCAGTATGCGGTTTGGCCACGGCCCACGGCGCCCGCGACATAGACTCGACGCCGCCTGCCAGCACCACATCGGCTTCACCCACCGCGATCAACCGTGCGGCTGCATTGACAGCATCGAGCCCTGACGCACACAAGCGGTTGATCGTATGGGCAGGCAGGCCATCGGGCAGCCCAGCAAGCAAGGCCGCCATGCGCGCGACATTGCGATTGTCTTCGCCAGCTTGATTGGCGCACCCCAGCACAACTTCGTCGATGCAGTGCGGATCGATGCCGTTGCGTGCCACCAGCGCAGCCAGAACTTTTGCAGCGAGGTCGTCGGGGCGAACGGTCGCCAATTTGCCACCATACTTGCCGATGGGCGACCGGCAAGCGTCGACGAGGTACACGCGGTTGCCGAGCATCGATCACCTCACTGGGGCAACGAGGTCGCTGCGGGATCAGACTGGGTCGGTGCCGCGCCAGAGAGGGGCGCGACTTTGGCCATAACTGCGCGCAGCAAGCCGATCTCAAGCCACGCCTCGCCGCCTTTGCGCAGCGCCTTGCCGCACGCCAGAGCTTGTAGCGCAGCCGCAGGCCGCCCCTGATGGGCCAACAGCCAAGCGTTGAACTCAAATCGCTGCGCCAAGGCCGCACCGCCAAGTTCTTCGATGTGCGCCGCCCAAACCGGCTGGCAAGCCTGCAGCAGTTGCACATCGCGGTAGTCGGCATCGGCGGGCACCAAGGCCACAGCAGCGCGGGCTTGCGCAGCCCGGGCTTCTGACAACTGAAAATACTGCTTAAACACCGGCTCTTGCAGCAACGACCGCGAAGCCAGCAGGTACTCTGTGTAGCGGGCCTCGTCCTCTGGGTCCGTGTCAAACCCGACCTCAGCAACCGGTTCTGTATCGGCGAGCACGCGGCGCGTATCGGCCAAGTCCCCTTCACACAGGCCCAAGCGGGCATCGAGCAGGTCCAGGCCATAGCGGGCCCGACCCGCCGCCAGTTCGGCCGGCACTTCGAAAATGCCGCCGCTCATCCAGGCATCGAGACGGCCCAGCAATTCTCGCTGCTGGGTGCGCGAGGCGTGGCCTATGTAATACGACGACATCAGGCCGGTCCGTTCACTGAGCATGGCCAGCACACACCATGGCCCTTCGCCGGCGCGCCATCCACCCAGCACGCAAAACTGCAGCCCCGTTTCGCTAACGCCGGTCAGATAGCTCGGCAGCGGATCCGGACGCGATGCCAGATCGACTGGCGGGCGCACCTGCTGTTTGTCGGGGACACTGAGGCCCTTTTGCTTGAATTTGAACAGCACCTTTTTGGCGTGCTTGGCCACCGCTTTTTCGCGCGCGTGCAGCGCCAGCAGGCCAACCAGCGTGACGTTGGCGGCTTGCTCAGCGTCGAGCAGCAGGGCCATCTCGATGTCGGCTCCAAAACCCATCCGGCCGGCAACCAGGCTGGCAGGTGCCTGACCGTCGCGGATCAGCAGCGCACGTGCCACTTCGGGAGCCCGCGCGGCAGGCGCCTGGCCAGATCGCAGCCAACCCAGCGCCAGTTGTATCGATTTGTCGTCAGCCTCGGACATCGGTCACCTCACGTTGCGGCGGCAGGGCCGCTTGTGTCGGTTGCGGGTTGAGCAGCCTCTGTCGCGAATTGCAGGGCTTGGCGCGCAGCTTCGAGCTCGCTGCTTGCGGCGTGCAAGGCCTCGACGAGCATGCGCGGGTCGGCCAGCAGCGCCTGAACATGGCGCAGACGCACGAGCAAGGTCGCGCGGCCAATCGCATGAATCGACTCAAACAACGGCGGCGATGCCGGTCGGCCACAGGCCGCGACCCGGATGGCCATCATGCCATCACCCAAGCCCACTCCGCTTTTCTCGACGGCGCTGCGAACGGCCTGCTCAATCGCTGGCACCGACCAATCGGTGAGTGCCTCAAACTGGCCGACCAAGTCTTCAAACACGGCGCGCGAGGCTTTGGCCGACAACCGCACCGCCGTCTTCTTCTTGGCCGTGCAGCCCATCAGCAGGTAGCGGGCCTGCAGGCCATAGTCGAGCGTGCCGCGATAAAATGGCGACGCGTGGTGCAAATAGTCGCCGAACTCCGGCACGCGCTCCTGAATCAGGCTTGCGATTTCGCCTGCGCGCTCGTCTTCGTCCAACCAAGCCAACGCACGTTGCGCGAGCTGGGAAGGCGCCAGGGATCGAATGTACAATCCGTTGATCCAGCGAAGTTTTTCGAGATCGAAGACCGGGCCGCCCAGCGAAATTCGGCCCAGATCGAGGTCCGCGACCATCTCTTCGAACGAAAACTTCTCGATGTCGTCGCCTTCCGGATCCTTGCGCGAGTAGCCCATCAGCCCCAAAAAATTGAGCATCGCCTCCGGCAAGATGCCGCTGCGCTGGTAGAACTGCAGGCTTGTGGGATTTTTTCTTTTGCTAATCTTAGACTTGTCGGCGTTGCGCAGCAACGGCATGTGCACAAACACCGGTGGCTGCCACCCAAACGCCGCATACAGCTGCAAGTGCTTGGGCGTGGAATTGAGCCACTCCTCGGCGCGAATCACGTGGGTGATGCCCATCAAGTGATCGTCCACCACGTTGGCGAGGTGGTAGGTTGGCAGACCATCAGACTTGAGCAGCACCTGATCGTCCATCTGGCGATTGTCATACACGACGCTGCCGCGCAGCGCATCGGGCACTTCCGTTTCGCCATCGGTGGGCATGCGCAGGCGAATGACGCACTCTTGACCGGCATCCGCTTGTGCTTGAGCGTGCTGCGCATCGAGGCCCCGGCAGTAACCATCATAGCGCGCGGTCTCTTTGCGGCTGCGTTGATCCGCCCGGACCTGGTCTAAGCGCTCAGCGCTGCAAAAACAGCGATATGCGGCGCCCGAGGCCAACAACTGGGCACAATGGTGCTGGTAGATGGCGGACCGCTCCGACTGGCGATACGGACCGACTGGCCCGCCGATGTCCGGGCCCTCATCCCAGCGCAACCCGACCCAATGCAGCGACTGATAGATCGCTTGCTCGCTGGCCAGACTCGATCGCTTCTGGTCAGTGTCCTCGATGCGCAGCACGAAGGTGCCATGGTGCGCGCGGGCAAAAGCGGCATTAAATAAGCCAATGTACGCGGTGCCAACGTGCGGATCACCCGTTGGACTAGGTGCAATGCGGACACGAACAGGGTGGTGGGGAACTGGAATTGGCATGTTGTCGGCGCCCAAAATGGGGCCGGAAGAGTGCCGCGGATAGCGCCTCTGGGTCAAGCCGAAGGGACAACCGTGATCCCACGCTGATAATTTCGATGGAAAAATTGGCCCAAAGGCAAGGTGATTGCCTGTTTCAAACAGCGACTTTGCGCTTGCAGGCTACGAATTGGCAGCTTTTTCGGCCCGCACCGGGCGCGGTTCCCAATCGGGGGTCGCTCGTTGTGGTCTGGCTGAACGGATCGAGTTGGGCCTTGGCTGACCTCACCCGCTCGCGGCCGCTGGCGCGGCTGGCTCGTTGCCGTCTGCCTTCAGGGAGAGGGCCGCAGCTTGGCCGCGCCCGCGCGGCCCGCTGCGGGGTGAGGTCTCAGTCAGGCACGCGGCGATTGGAACGCGGAAACCAGAATCGCGACCCCCTTTTCGGATCCGCGCCCGGCCCGCATCAGCTGCAGGCGCCGGACGGCCCGCATCACAGAAGCGTCAGACTCCAACGCGTTGACTTCGTCGAGCGGGACCCAGCGCAGGCCAAGGGCATCCGATGCAGCGACGCCACCGCGTTGAGCGGCGACGAACAGGCTGCGGACATCAAAGTGCAGATGGGCTGGATCGGCCTTGATCGCCGGAATCGCGTGAACATCGAGATCGAAAAGCGCACGGACCAGCTGCACGTCGTCCAGACCGGTCTCCTCCGCGACTTCGCGTCGCGCCGCCGCGACGCAGTCCTCGTCGGCGGGCTCAAAATGGCCACCAGGCTGCAGCCATCTTCGCAGTTTTCCATGAAAAATCAGCAGCAATTGCCCAAAATCTGGGGTAACCACAAAGGCACTCGCGGTCAGGTGGCCGGGCACCATGTGGTCGCGGGCAAACGGATCTCCCGCTCGTGCCAGCAGTTGCAACATGCCTTGCCGATGAACTAATTCTGCCACATCATCGGTCGAGTGGTCTTGCAACAACGACAGCAACTCTTGGCGACGGGATGCGACGGACATGGATGTGCAAATAAGCAGCTTTGGAGGCAAAAAACAATCCGGCGGCCGGACTTTCGTCGCGGCCGCCGGAGAGTTTGTGGCGAGGGTGGGGAAGGAAGGAGAACGGCACGAAACTAGTTGGAAATCTAAGATTTGTTTTCGCCCACTCCCTGACGATGGACGCTCAACCGGGCCAACTACTCGATACCGAACTGGGTGACGCCAAGGCCGAAGGCCCTGACGCGGGGAGAGGAAAGGAGGAAAGGAGTTAGGAACTTTACAGGGATTCCGCTCGCGCTGGTTCAAGGTGCTGCAAGAGCCGTGCCAACTTGTCTAACCTGCGACGCCATGTCTGCAACCAAATGTAAGTCAACAAGTTTTGGACAGACGCGGACGAAAATGCGGTGAAGCGGACGTGGTGACGGGGTCACCGGGAGCCCCAACTGCGTGCCACATGTCTCACAATGAGAATTCTGCGGACGACCGTGGCGGCGATCGGTTGTTTCATTGTGAGAATGCAAAGATATATTGGGAACCTGAACAAGCGGTGCATCGTGACACGGTTGGGTGCGTCGCTACACGGTCGAGCCGGTGGCGGCCATCCCGCGGGCAGCAAGCGCGGCTTGCGCGGCCGCCAGCCGTGCCACGGGCACCCGATTGGGCGAGCAGGAAACGTACTGCATCGCCAGCCCGTGGCAGAACGCGATCGAGTTCGGCTCGCCGCCGTGCTCGCCGCAGATGCCGATCTTGATCTGGGGCCGGGTCGCCCGACCGCGCTCGACGGCGATCTCGATGAGCTTGCCGACACCTTTGCGATCCAGAACCACAAACGGATTGTGATCGAGCAGCTTGTCGCCGAGGTACCGGCCGAGAAAGCCACCTTCGGCGTCATCGCGGCTGTAGCCCCAGGTCGTCTGGGTCAAATCATTGGTTCCAAATGAGAAAAACTCTGCAATCTCGGCAAGCTCGTTGGCGACAAGCGCAGCGCGCGGCAGCTCGATCATGGTACCAATCAGGTAGGGCACACCGTCGGCGTATTGGGCAGCGAGCGACGTCACCATGTTGCGCATGACCACCAACTCTGACTTGTCGCCCACCAGCGGAATCATGATCTCGGGCAGCACCGTCACGCCGTCAGCCGCAACCGTCGCCGCAGCTGCCAGAATCGCGGCGATCTGCATCTCGTAGATCTCTGGGTACACAATGCCCAGGCGCACGCCGCGAAATCCGAGCATCGGGTTGGTCTCGTGCAGCTGCCCCTTGCGCTTGCGCAGCGCCTCGGCGTGACCCGGATTGCGGACTGCGATCTCGGCGATCTGGTCGTCGGTGGGCAAGAACTCGTGCAGGGGCGGGTCGAGCAAGCGAATCGTCACCGGCAGCCCGGCCATGGCCCGAAAAATACCCACAAAATCGTGCTCTTGCATCGGTCGCAGCGCGTCCAGCGCAGTCAGGCGATCTTGGGTCGTCTCTGCGGCGATCATCCGCTGAACGGCCGCCATCCGCTCTGGGTGGTGGCCACCTTGCCCGAACATGTGCTCCGTGCGGCACAGGCCAATACCCTCCGCACCATTTTCACGGGCTTTGGCAGCGTCGACAGGATTGTCTGCGTTCGCGCGCACGCGCAGTGTCCGAAACTCGTCGGCCCACAGCAGAATCGTTGCCAAAGCTGTCGAAGGTTCGGGCGCCAAGACCGGGGCGTCGCCGCGGACGATGCGGCCGTCGCCGCCATCGAGGCTGATGACGTCGCCCTCGCGCACGGTGATGGAGCCGACTTGGCAGGTGCGGGCGATCAGGTCGATCTGCAACGCATCGCAGCCGACCACGCACGGCTTGCCCATGCCGCGCGCGACGATCGCGGCATGGCAAGTTGTGCCGCCGCGGCTGGTCACGAACCCGCGTGCGGCGATCATGCCGGCCAAGTCGTCGGGCGTCGTCTCAGGCCGCACCAGCACGACCTGATCGCCGCGCTTCTCCCACGCAACTGCGGTTTCGGCATCAAAAACTACGCGACCACTGGCAGCACCTGGACTCGCCGCCTGCCCGGTCGCCAGCAACTGCCCGCCGACATCGTCGGCAAGCCGCGAGTGCATCGAGTGCTCGACCTCAGTCGGCGTAATCCGCATCACCGCTTGCTCTCGGGTCAAGATGCCCTCGTTGGCCATGTCGACAGCGATCCGCAGCGCCGCGCTGGCCGGCCGCTTGGCCGACCGACACTGCAACATGTACAGCTTATGATTCTCAATCGTGAACTCAATATCCTGCATGTCGCCGTAGTGGCGCTCCAAGCGCTGGCAGGTTGCGGCGAGCTGGGCATAGGCGGCTGGCATCTCGACCGCCAGATCGGCGATCTTGCCGGGCGTGCGAATGCCGGCCACGACGTCTTCACCTTGGGCATTGATCAAGTACTCGCCGTAGAACTTGTTCTCGCCCGTCACAGGGTCGCGCGTAAACGCGACGCCGGTGCCCGAAGTCGGCCCCATGTTGCCGAACACCATCGCTTGAATGTTGACCGCGGTGCCCAGCGAGTCCGAAATCTGATGCAATTGTCGGTAGATCACCGCGCGGTCATTGGCCCATGAGTCAAACACCGCGCAGACAGCCGCTTGCAGCTGGTGCAAGGGATCCTCTGGAAATGGTGCACGCGTCTGCGCCAGCACTTCGGCCTCGTAGTCCGCCACCAACTGTTGCAGCGCAGCCACTGGAATTTCCGCGTCATTGGCCGCGCCCGATCGCCGCCGTGCCGCGCCCAGCATCAGCTCAAACGCGTGCATCTCCAGCCCAAGCACCACATGGCTGAACATCTGGATAAACCGGCGCAGGCAGTCCCAAGCGAACCGCGGGTCGTTGGTCCGCTCAGCCAGCCCGGCCACGCTGCGCCGATTCAGGCCCAGGTTGAGCACGGTATCCATCATGCCCGGCATCGACACCGCGGCTCCTGAACGCACCGACACCAGCAGCGGATCGCGATCATCGCCCAATCGCTTGCCCATTTGAGTCTCAAGCTGCTGCAATGCTTGGGTGATTTGTGGCCACAACCCGTCAGGCAGCTTGCGCCCGGCGCTCTGGTAGTCGCGGCAAGCGTCCGTTGTGACAGTAAAGCCCGGCGGCACCGGCAGGCCGATCCGGGTCATCTCGGCCAAATTGGCCCCTTTGCCGCCCAGCAGCCCGCGCTGGCCGGCCGATCCAGTCTCAAACCCTTGCAACCACTGCGATCCCATGTGAGTCTCTCCCGTGACCAGAGTCTAGTCGTCACCCGCCAGGCGCTTGCCGCGCGCCACCATGTCCATCACCAGCACCGCTGTCTCCTCGACAGCGCGATCGGTCACGTTGATGACCGGGCAGCGCAAGCGCTTGAACACCGCTTCGGCGTACTCGATCTCGGTCAGAATGCGTCCGAGCTCTGCATAGTTTTCGCCGCGTTGGACACTGATCGCCCGCCCCATCGACCGCACGCGCTCTTGGCGAATCCGCGACAGCTGCATCGGATCGACCCGCAAGCCGACTATTTTCCACGGCGGCACTTGGGTCAGCTCCTTGGGCAGCTGAAGCTCAGGCACCAAAGGCAAATTGGCGACTTTGTGGCGGCGGTTGGCGAGGTACATCGACACCGGCGTCTTGGAGCACCGCGACAGGCCGACCAGCACGACATCGGCCAGCAGAAATCCGCGCGGATCCTTGGCGTCGTCATATTTGACTGCAAATTCGACAGACTCAATGCGTTTGAAATAGCCTTCGTCCATCTGGTGGATCAAGCCCGGCTGCAGCTTGGGCGCCTGGCCGAGCACTTGGGTAAAGCCCGAGATCATCGGGCCCATGATGTCGACCGCCACCACCCCGTGCTGCTCGGCCAGCAGCGTCATGGCGTGCTGCGCTTCTGGCACGATCAGCGTGTAGACAATCAGCGTCGGCCGGGCGCGCGCCGACAGCACGATGCCCTCGATCTCCGAGGCGTGCTTGACCATCGGAAACCGCAGCACGTCGACGTCGGCGCCGGCAAATTGCGACAGCGCCGCGCGGGTTACCAGTTCGGCGGTCTCACCCAGCGAATCCGAGACAATCAGGACTTGGGCCCGACTCAGCGCAGCAACGGCATCAGTTTGTTGGGCATTGTCCGGCGGCATCGAACCTCGCTGGCGCAGCGTAGCACGGTGTGGTCTGGGTAAAAACCGCCCGCGTGTGCGCGCCACCGGCCGACCCTGCGCAACCCGGTCGCAGGTGGTCACGGCCGAACCAAAATCCGCTATCCTGCGTTGGTGCTGCGCCGCTCCATGCGCGGTCTCGGGGTCTAGATGCCTAGCCAATGCTCCCAGTCGCCTTCCAGCCTGCCCCACCAGCGCGTCCGTTGGATCGCCTCGGCAGTTGTTGTCGCCTTGTTTCAGCAGGCGTGCTTGTCGGCGACCTACGAGGTGCCGCGCGACGAAGTCGAGCGGTTGGTTACAGTCGATCCGGCCAAGCGCGGCGAGCATGTGCGGGCAATCCAGCGGTTTACTACAGCAAGGGACATTACGCCGGCACCACCGTGGGGCCAACCGGGTGGTGTGGCCGGTGACGCCGCGCCTGTCGGCCCTGGGCTCGGTATGGCGCCGCTCTATAGCACTTGGCGGCCCAACTATTACGGTTGGGGCGACCCGTTCTATGGGCCGACATTATTTGTGGGTGGCGGACCTTCCTCAGGATCGGGCGGCACCGTCGCCGGCGATGGCCCGCCTTCGGCAGCGGCAAGCGCGGGGTCCAAGAGCGGGTTTGGATCGGCGCTGGGCAAGTCTGATCGCGACTCGGCGCGCGCAACCGTCGCCGTCATCGTGGTCACAGCGGTAGCGGTAGGCGTTGCGCTCGCAGTCTCTGAAGGCGCGCGCTATGACGGCGCCGTCGCTGTCCACCCGCACCATCCGGTGCATGTGCTCAGTGCCGATGCTGACCGCACGATCGCACTGGACGAGCTGCGACTGGGCGATGTCAGGCCGGACGACACCGTCGTCCTGTCCGGCCACGAAGGCGCCGGCCTGTGGCTGCGCGGCCGCGCCCCTCTCGATCGCGTTGGCTTCACGTACGCTTTGGGCGCTGGCTACCAAGGCCTCCAGTTGCGCAAAGGGGCTCCGGTCAGCGGCAGCAACGTCGAGATGAACTTGGGCGCCTTTGTGTCACCGTGGCTGGGTGTGGTCGGCCGGGCCCAATTCATCGACGGAGCGATGAGCGGCGGAGACTTCATCGGCCTGCGCACAGGTGCAGAGGTTCAGGCTATTCCAGTTGCGTTGGGCCGCCTGCACTTGGGTGCCTATGCCGGCACCGGCTACGAGTGGGCCAAGGCCAGCGGCGGTGGCTTGCCGTTCACCGACGACAGTCGCTTGACAGTGCAAGCTGGTGGCCTGCTCGAGCTCGAATGGACGACCCGCTTGGCGATGTACATCCGCTACGGGGTCTCGTCGGCGCTGGCCGGCGCCGATCAGGGCGCGTGGCTCACCGGCCTGTCGTTGGGCATGTCGGTCTACTGAGTCTACGAACAAATCAGTGAGGGCGGCCGCCGGGCGCTGGACGACCAGGCGCGTCGGGGCGCGTGCCGCCAGGCCGTGTCAGCACCTGCTTGGGACGCACAACGGGCGGGCGAGGTCGCGCGACCTTGAGCGGCGCTGGCACGGCTTCCGCTTTGATCGTCGCCACGTCTGGACTTTCAGCGCCAACTGTCGCGTCTGGCTCACCCGGTGGCATGGCCGCAGCTGCCACGTCAGGTGGCGGCGACGGCGCGACATCGGGCGCTTCAGTGGCGTCTGGAGCAGCTGGATCGGCAACGGCGATGTCGGGTGCCGGCGCTGGACCTGGGGCAACCGGCGCTGCAGCTGGGGCGGGCGCCGGCTTGGGAGCTGGCAATGCAGTGGATGGCGCGCTCGGTCCTAGCGCCAGAGGCAAGGCTGTGGTTTGACTGCGCTGGTTGTGCAGCCAAACCGCGACTGCGCTGCTGCCAATGATGAGCACCATCGCAACGACATACAGCGGCACCATCGACCGCGACTTGGGCGGCTGGGGCGGGCTGACGGAGGTGGCAACAAACGGCGGCGGCCGCGGCGGCGGCGCCGGCGAGCCCGCTGCGTTGCCCAAGGCCTGAGCAGCCGGCCGGGTCTGTAACTGGTCGCTGCCCGGCGAAGGGGCCGGCGAAGGGGCCCGCGAAGGGGCCCGCGAAGGGGCCGGCGGCGGCGGTGGCGGTTGCTCCTGTCGAACGGACGCACTGTTGGCTGTGTGTAGCGCTGCTGGCCCTGCGGCAGGTGCTGTGGAGCCTGGTGCGTGAACATGGTCGCCGCGGGCCAAAGGCTCTAAGGCTTCGCGCATCTCGACTGCGGTGGCGTAGCGATCGGTTGCTTGCTTGTTGAGCGCCCTTTGCACAACTTCCGCAAAGGCGGGGCTAACACCGGCGAGCGCAGTGATGTCAGGCGCTGGCTCGTTGATGTGCTTCATCATGACCGCAAAGGTCGAGTCGGCCCGAAAGGGCACGTGGCCGGTGGCGCACTGGTACAGCACGACTCCGAGCGAATAAAGATCGCTGGTTGGTCCAATCGCCCCGCCCATGACTTGCTCTGGGCTCATGTACGCCGGGGTGCCCATCGCCGTCCCGGCTTGGGTCAACTGCGAGTCGCCCTGCTTGGCAATGCCAAAGTCGAGGACCTTGACGACGGTCTCGCCGGCGCCCAGATCGTGCAAGAAGATGTTGGAAGGCTTGAGGTCGCGGTGCACCAGATTGACCCGGTGGGCCTCGGCAAGGCTGCGCAGGATCGCGCACGCCACGGTCGCAGATTCTTGCTCCGTCATGCGCTGGCCCTGCGCAGCGTAGGTGGTCAACCGGTCGGTCAGCGTCTCGCCCTGCAGCCGTTCCATCGCCAAAAAGAACACACCGTCATCGCTCTGGCCGAAGTCAAACACGCGGATGGTGTTGGGGTGCTGCAGACCCGCGGTGATTTTGGCCTCTAAAAAGAAGCGCTTGACCGCCTGTGGCTCGGCGACTGGATCGATGAGCAGGGTCTTGATCGCCACCCGCTGGCCGGTGCCCGTGTGCTGGGCGTCGTACACTGCACCCATGCCGCCGCGGCCTAGCGTGCCGACGACCCGGTAACGTCCAGCAAAGACTGTGTTGAGCGGAATATCGCCGCTGGCTGGTCGCTTGTCGGCGACAATGGTAGCCATGCCTTCGACGGGGCAGTACAAGCCCTCTGTCTGCTGACCGCACTGCAAGCAAACACGCATCATGACAAACCTGCTCCCCTGCTCAGCGGCTGGCCGGCCGCGAGACCCTAGCACGGCACCTACAGGAATTCACGATGTGCACAGGCGCTGACCGTGTTAGAGTTTGCGGCCCGCCGATCAGACGCGGCGGTCAGGAAAACGATGTTTCGTAGCAACTTCAGCGTAATTCTTGCCGCGGCGGCGATCATGTCGCTGCCAGCTTGCGAAAAGGGCCCGACGGCAGTGCCGGGTCCGAGCGCTTCGCCAGTCCAAGCCATGGCAGCTACGACGCCGCCTTCGGCCGCGCCTGCAGCTGCGACTGCCGCTGCCGCACCGCTGGTAGGCGACGGCGACAAGCCTGCGGCATCCATGTGCGATCGCAGCAAGAACCCGACCTGCGCCACCGACCTCGATCCGGCCGTCGTTGCGATGCATGGCCCGGCGTTGACGCTCGACGGTGACAAATACGGTCAGGGCATCACCTTGGTGCAGTCGATCAAGATGAGCGAGTTGGCTGCCAACCCCGAGAAGTTCGCCGGACAGCGGGTGCGGGTCGAGGGTGAAGTGGCTGACGTGTGCAAAATGCGCGGATGCTGGTTCTCGATGAAGTCCAACGATCCGGGCAAGGTTATGAAATTCAAAGTGACCGACGGTGTCATGATTTTCCCAACCAACGCGGTCGGCAGGTACGCGATTGCCGAAGGCATGGTCCGCAAGATGGTGCTCGATCTGGAGACCACCAAGCAGGTCATGGCCCATGAGGCGGAAGAGCAGGGTCTGCCTTTTGACCCCGCGACAGTCAAAGAGCCGATGACGATGGTGCGGATCGATGGCATTGGCGCGGTCATTCGCGACAAAATGTAGGAGATCAAGATGTTTGCAACAGATATGCTGCAAGGCGAAGTGGTGCTGATCACGGGCGGTGGTACTGGTCTGGGCCGTGCGATGGCCGAGCGGTTTGCGGGCCTCGGTGCCAAAGTGGCCGTTGTCGGCCGCAGGCAGGAGCCGCTGGCACAAACGGTGCAGGCAATTGCGCTCGCAGGTGGCAAGGCAAGCCACGCCGCGTGCGATGTGCGCGACCCCGCCTCTGTGGCGGCGGCTGTCGACGCCGTGGAAGCCCAACTGGGTTCGGTGACCGTGCTGATCAACAATGCCGCGGGCAATTTCTTGGCAGCGACCGAAGAGTTGTCGGCCAATGCCTTTGATGCCGTAGTCAAGATCGTGCTCAACGGCACCTTTCACTGTACGACCGAGCTCGGCAAGCGCTGGATCGCCCGGGGCACCAAAGGGCACGTTCTCTCGATCGTGACGACGTACGCATGGACAGGCTCTGCGTTCGTCACGCCATCAGCGTGTGCCAAGGCCGGCGTGCTGGTCCTGATGAAGTCGCTGGCCGTCGAGTGGGCGTGCTACGGCATCCGTTGCAATGCGATTGCCCCGGGGCCCTTCCCAACCGAAGGTGCGTTTTCGCGGCTGATGCCCGACGCCATGCACGAAGAAGCGCTCAAGCAAGTGCCGCTCGGTCGGTTCGGGCGCCCGGACGAGTTGGCCTCGCTCGCGGCCTACATGCTCAGCCCGATGAACACGTGGATGACAGGCGAGTGTGTGACGCTGGACGGCGGCGAAGTCCTCAAAGCGGGCCAAGAGTTCAGCCGCATGGTCGATGTGCCCCGCGATGAGCTCAAGCTGGCGCTGTCGATGATGCGGCCATCCAAAGGTGGCAAGTAGCGCTACGCCACGCGGCGGGGCCAGCGGTTGGTCCAGCGCGGGCGACAGTGGCATAGTCGCACCCACCGCGCCGAGCGGCGACTGGAGGCAGCAGTGCGCGTTGTCGATAAGCCCTGGGGTCACGAAGAGATTTGGGCGCAGTGCGCCCACTATGCTGGCAAGTTCTTGATTATCCGCGATGGCGAAATGCTGTCCCGGCAGTACCACGAGCGCAAAGAAGAGACGATTTGCGTGCTCAGCGGCACGCTCTCGCTTGAGCTTGGCCCAGGGCCAGATCAGGTTGAATTGCTGCAGCCGGGCCAGACTTGGCACATCACCCCCGGCACAGTGCATCGATTTTGCGCCAACCATGGCGATGTGCGGCTGGTCGAAGTCAGCACGCCCGAGCTTGACGATGTGGTGCGGCTGGCCGACAAGTACGCCCGGTAGTGCCACCTGCGTGTCCCACCAGTTGTGTGAAGTTGTGCAAGCGCGACGGTGCGCCAGCCGGACGCGAAACTTCCTGTTCTTATTGCACAGTCCTGCGACACGCTGCGCTTGGCAAAAAACGCCACTGCATCTAGACTGCTTGGGTTGGGTGCGCGCTGCCGCAGGCGCCCCGTAGAGGCTGTCGATGCTGGCTGATCAAGACGTTGCGATGTTGCCACAACCGTTGGATATCGAAACGGTCTTGACCGATATGCAGCAGCAAACGCTGGGCCGCGACGAAGCGGCGTCGCAGTTGCTGCGCCTGTCGAGCCGCGAGCCGCATCCTCGGGCCAAAGCGGCCTTGCTAGAGACCAGCGCCAAGCTGGTGGTCGAGAGTGACCCACAGCGGGCGATTGGCCTGCTGCGCGAGTCTTTTCGGCTGTTTCCGACCGAGACCGCCGGCAAAATCTTGGCCAACTTGGCGGCCGACGAGCCGGTTTTCCAGCGCCTGTATCGCCTCGGCAATCTGGTTGACGCCACTGCGATGTTGGCGGCCGGTGGCCCGAATTGGACCGATGCCCTGCTAGAAGCAGCGCGTAGCCACATTGGTCAGGGGCACGGTCGCGCAGCCAAAGCGGTACTTGATCGCTTGCTGGCCGATGCCGCCGCCATGCCCGAGGCCATCGAGTTGGCAGAAGTCGCCGACCAGCAGATTGCCGGACGCAGCGAAGCCCTGCAGGCGCACAAAGACGACCTGGCCCAAGGCGATCAGTCCGACCGGGCCTCTGGTTTGGTTGCGTACGCCGAGTTGCTGCTGGCGGGCGACGAACCCTTGGCGGAGGCGGCCGCGGCGCTGGCTGAGGCCCACGCGCTGGGTGCACCACTGGTTGCCGTTGCGCCGTTGTGGGTCGAAGTCGCGCGCGCACTCGGTGACCGGACCGAACTGACCAAAGCGTTGGCGTGCTCGCTGGCGGCCGGCGAAGCACTGCCGACACGGCTGCAGCACGCCGATGAGCTGGCCAACATTGCCGCAGTCGACCGGGTTGCGCCACAGGTAGCGCTAGCGGCGCTTCAGGTCTTGACCGAAGCAGACGTCGACGACACGGTTGCTTTGGCGCGTTTGCGGGCAGTCGAGCAATTGCTCAGTGATAACCCAGAACTTGGGTTGGAGCAGATGCGCGCCGCCGCAGTGCGCGACCGCGATCGCATGGGCGAGTCATCGGCCTCGCTGTCACTGGCGTGGGTGGCTAGCCAGCGCGGTGACTGGGCAACGGCCGAGCGGCATTACCGGCGGGTGCGCACGCTGGCGCCTCAAGATACCGAAGCCTTCGACTTCTTTGAGTCGTTGTACCGCAACAGCGCTGACCACAAGCGGCTGTTGGTGGCGCTGAGCCAGCGCATCGGCAGCGCCGAAGGGCGTGAGACCGTGCGGATTGCGCTAGAGATGGCGCAGCTCTGCGAAGGGCCGCTCGAATCGCCGGATCGCGCCATTGAGGCGTATCAGCGCTTGCTGACGGTCCAGCCCGATCACACCCATGCCCTGGAGGCACTGCAGAGGATCAACGCCAAGCTGGGGCGCTGGCCGGCGGTGCGAGACGCTTTAGAACGGCAGGCGCAAGCGCAATTGGCCAAAGTCGCTCTGGATCCGCGCACCAAAGACGCTGCCATCGCCACCCTTGAGCGCCTGATGGCTTTGGCGACTGACCCCGTCCAGCTCAACGACCCCGCTGTAGCGGTCACGCACGCCCGGTCGCTACTGGAGGTGGTACCCCACCACGGCACATCCCTGCACCTTGCCGGCGACGCGCTGCGCGCAGCTGGGCGCTATGCCGAGTTGGCGACGCTCCTGCGCCGCGCGGCCACAACGGAGCCAGCGCCTTTGACGCGCGCATCGCATTGGCTGGCGTTGGGCGATGTCTTGGACAAGTGGCTCGGTCAGCCGACTGCGGCGCTCGAGGCTTGGCATGAGGCCCTGTCGGCGCGACCAGCTTGGCTCGACGCGCAGTTGCGGCTGCGCCAAGCGGCGCGCAATACCGGCGACTCAGGCGCGGTGCTTGCATCTTTACTCGATGAGATTAAGACGATCGTTGGCAGTGTTGCGGTCGATCTCGACAGCCCGTTGCCGCTGACCTTGGCAGGCGTCTCCGCCGGCTCGCCGCAGGTCGGCCAGCTGGCTGAGGCCGCCGCGCTGGCCCATGCGCGCGCTGACGGCAGCCGCCTCGCTGGCCGGTTGTACGCTCTGGCCTTGGCGGCAGATCCGCAACGCGACGATCTGGTCGCTGCCCTGATCAGCACGTGGTCAACCGCGATCGACGGCCAGAATCTGGTTATCTCGCTGCAGCGGTTGGTTGATGCTGAAGCGAGCAAGCCGCGCAAGGCAGCTTTGCTTGCCCATTTGGCAGCGGCGCAAGCGGATACGCTGAGCGACTTGGGCATGGCCGCCCAGACGGTCGTGGCGCTGCAGGAACTGGCACCGGCACATCCGCTGGTTGCGGACATTTTGGCACGCGCTGCGGCGGCAAATACCGATCCGGTTGCGCTGCGGCGGGTGTTTGAGCCCGGAACACCCGGAGCTTTGACGTTTGCCCAACGTGCGCTCGACTTGGCGCAACAGGGCCAACCGGCGCAGCGCTTGCAGTGGTTCCGTGCCGCCGCACAATGCTACGAGACTGAGCTGCAACAGCACGAATCGGCTGCGCTGGCCCTGTCGGAAGCGGTGGCCTGTAGCCGCGGCGATAGCGATGACGCCGACGCTACACAAACACAGGAGTTGATCTCCACCGCAGAGCGGGCCGCATTGTACGCAGAGCTGCGGCGCGTGGCCCGCCTCGCAGGTATGCGCGGCGCTGAGCGGCTGGCGCTAGAAGCCCAGCTCAATGTGGCCAGCGACACGGAGTTGCGCAACCTCAAACTGGCGCTGGTCGACCTCATGGTCGACGCCGGAGAAGTCGGCGACGCTCTGGCCGTCGTCAGGTCGTTGGCCGAAGACGCATTGGGCGATCGGGCGGCCGCTGACTTCTTGCAGGCGGTGCACCGCGAGATCGCCTTGTGCCGTGAGCAGGGGGGCGATGACCCAGAAACCGTGCTGGAGTCCTTGGCAGATTTGCTAGGTCTGGCGGCAGATGATGTCGATTTGCGCGCCGCGGTTGCCCATGACCTGACCGAAGTCTGCTTAGGCATCGCAGATCACCTCAGCGCGAGCGAAGACCGTTGGCCAGCCGTGGTGCGACTGACGCAGATTGGCCTGCAGTGTTCACCCGCTACCCAACCGCTTGCGCCGGTCCGCGCAAACTTGCTCGATCTCCAGGAGCGCGCCTACGCCGAGCAGCGCGACTGGAGCCATGCGGTCGCAACTGCGGAGCAGTTGGCTGCCGAGTCCGCAGGTGGAGATCAGGGTGCGCAGGCAGCGGCATTGTCGCGTGCCGCGGAAATGTGCGCCGATGGGATGGGAGACTTCGTGCGGAGCGCCAGCCTGTATCGCCAAGCTGTGGCCATCCAGGATCAAGATGGCGCAGCGTGGGCCGGCTTGGTCAACGCGGTCCGTGCGCTGGGCGATGTCGCAGAATTGGCATTGGTCCTGGACGCCTACTTGAGTGCACCGGCGATGGGCCGCGACTCGCGGGTGCGTTGCGCCCTGGAGCGAGCAGAGTTGGCTTCGACTCTGGGCGAAACCGATCCCTTGGCGTCCGCCTGGACGACGATTGCGGCTTTGGCGCAGGTCGAGACGTTGCGGGAGGGCGAAGAGACCTTGCTCGCGGTAGCTGCGGGCCAACTCGACGTGCCTGAGCTCGGCAGTCGGGTGGCAGAACTGCTGTTGCCGGTGTTCAACCGCCATGGCCGCCGCGATGAGGCAATTCGCTGTCAAGAGATCATCGCGCTGCACGCACCGCGCCACAGTGATGCCCGCATTTCTGGGTTGATCGCCGTGGCAGATGCCGTCGCAGATGATGCTCCCCGCCAGGCATTTGACGCGCTGCTGGGCGCGATGGCCGACGCGCCCGAGCGCACCGATTTGCTGGATCGTATTGTCGCGTTGGCCGATCGCGTCGCTGGCCAAGCGCGCTTACAAGCCTTGCTGCGTGGGTTGGCCGGGCTGGACAGCACCGGCGAGTTTACCGCGGTCGCCCAAGCCAAGCGGCCGGCGGCCCTGGCTCAGCTTGCCCAATTGGCTGGCAAGCTTGGCAATTCCGCGGCGAGGCTGGAAGCCCTCACAGCATGGCGCCAGTTGGACCCGACCAGCGTGGCCGTCCTGCAGCGACTCGAAGAGCTGTACGAAGCCACTGGCTACGAAGCCGGCCTGGCCGAAGTAATTGCTGCGCAATGCCACTTGGGCGACACCGACGCGCGTGCCGGGGCCTGGATGCGCAGGGCCCAATGGGCCGGCGAAGCTGATCCTGCAACGCAGCTGGCGCTGCTGGTCGAAGCGACGCAGGCCATTGGCAACCACGCGGACTTGTGGCAAGTCCGGCTTGCGGTCGCCCGCGGTTCAGGCGAGCCCGCGGCCGTTGCCGACGCACTGGGCGCGGCGCTCGCGAGCCCGGCGGGCTTGCCCGACAAGACCGAGGCTGTACGCGAAATGGCCGCGGCTTTGCAGGCTTGTGGGCCGGATCGCGCGGTTCAGGCTGCTGGCGCCTGGCTCGACTTGCTCGATGCCGACGTCGCAGACGATGAAGCCGCTAGGGCCGCCTACGCTTGCCTCGCCGATTTGGCTCAAGCCGATGAGGCAACTGTGCTGGCGCTACTCGACCGGCTTGAGCCGGTGGTGGACGCGCGCGGTGATGCCGCTCGGCTGGACGAAGTTTTGGCACTGCGTGCCAAATTCACAGCGGATCCCGCCGGCAAGGTCGCTGTGCTCTTGCGCAGCGCGACGGCCAGAGAAACCGTCTTGGGCGACGTTCCTGCGGCGTTTCGGTCCGTCAGCGACGCCTTGGTGCTTGCTCCTGACAACGAAGTGGTCCGGGCCCAATGGCTGCGGTTGGCGCAAGCGGCGCTGGCAGCGGATGCCGAGGCCGCAACCGTCGCAGCGGCATGCGAAACTGCGGCGAAGGGCCAAGCTACAGCGGAGCACCGCCTGCTGGTGCGGCGGCTGGGCTCGGCTGCCCTGCATGGGCTGGCTGTAGGCCACGCCCGCCAAGTGCTGCTCGAAGGGATCCTGGCAGACGACCCGGACGACGCGGCCGCTCTGGAGCAACTCGATGCGCTGGCTGCCGAGAGCGGAGACGCTCGGGCCCGTCTTGCGTTGCTGGCCTTACGGACTGCGCGCGCGGAGCGAGCCGGCGATCCTGACCGTGCGGCAACTGTCGCGGCACTGTGGCTGCAGCGCGGCCAAATCGCGGCCGAGGCCGATCTCGCCGATGAGGCGAAGACTGCGTTCGGCAAGGCCATTGATTCACCGGATAGCGACTGCCGGCTGGCGGCGCGTACCGCCTTGGCAGAGTTGAGCGAGCGACTGGGCGACAACGCCGGCGCAGCAGCAGCGTTGCTCGCGTTGCGGCAAGACAATGCAGACCCAGAGGAGCGCGTCGTGCTGACTTTGCGCGCCGCCGGCTTCTTGCTCGACGCCGGTGACATGGCGGCT
>CANMNA010000042.1 GCA_947499075.1 Myxococcales bacterium | reverse complement strand
GGGCACCCGCGCAGGCGGGTGCCGTCACCTGTAGCCGCGCAATTCATCGCGCAATTCATTGCGACGGCGTCCCCGCAACGGTCCCCGCAACGGTCCCCGCAACGGTCCCCGCAACGGTCCCCGCTGCGGTTTGCCAGTGGACTCAATTGGCTACGCCCTCTGAGCATGGTCTGGCCTTTGACTTCTCGGGATCGCCCAGCTTGACCGTCTGGTCCGAATCGACAAACTCTGGTCTAGTCGCTAAGCTGCAGCTGCGCCGTGACCACCGCAAGGGGTTGCCGCGCGTCGGGGGTTGGCTTCGGGGGGCAACGCATTTCGGGAGTCTGCCATGACCAGCTTGGACACCGCGCCATCATCGACCGTCGCCGCGCCGCCGCATAGCCTGACACCACACAGCCTGCTCTCTTCCCCTCCATTCGTGCCGATCGCGGGCCGCATGGTCAAGGCCGCAGTTTCAGGCGAGCGTCTGCGCTACCGCGACATGGACGAGGGCGAATTCTGGCGCAAGATCCCCAGCTACAAGGACATCGACAAAGAGACGTTTCTGGACTACCGCTGGCAAGGCAAGCACTCGATCACCCGCATCGACAAGCTGCTCGAGGCCATCGCTGGCGTGGCGCCGCCTGAGTTCATTGCCGACGCTGGCCAGGGCTTTCTGCGGTCGCCGATGTCGGTGCGCGTCTCGCCCTACCTGCTGAGCTTGATCGACTGGAACGACCCGTACCGCGATCCGCTGCGCCGCCAGTTCATCCCGCTGCATTCGCAATTGCTGCCCGATCACCCTGAATTGACACTGGATTCTTTGCACGAGCAGGAAGACGCTCCGGTGCCGGGGCTGACCCACCGCTATCCCGACAAGGCCTTGTTTCTGGCCCTAGATACTTGCCCGGTGTACTGCCGGTTCTGTACCCGCAGCTATGCCGTCGGGCTCGACACCGACTTGGTCGACAAGGTCCACCTCAACGCCGACAGCGCGCGCTGGGAACAGATTTTTGCCTACATCGCGACCCGGCCCGAACTCGAAGACATCGTGCTGTCGGGTGGCGACGTGTACAACCTGCCGGCCCGTCAGATTCGGCTGCTGGGCGAGCGCCTGCTGAACTTGCCCAACATTCGCCGTCTGCGGTTCGCGACCAAGGGCCCAGCGGTGATGCCGCAAAAACTGCTGACCGACCACGAGTGGACCAAGGCCCTGTGCGAGGTGGTGGCGTTGGGCCGCAAGCTGCGCAAAGACGTGGTGTTGCACACGCACTTCAACCATCCGCGTGAAGTGACGTGGATTACCCAAGAGGCACTGGGGAGGCTGACCGAGCAGGGCGTGTTCATTCGCAACCAGTCCGTGCTGCAGCGCGGAGTCAACGATGACGTGGCGACCATGAAGTTGCTGGTCAAGCGGTTGGGCTATGTCAACGTGCACCCGTACTATGTCTACGTGCACGACTTGGTCAAAGGTGTCGAAGACTTGCGGACCACGCTGCAGGTCGCCATCGATCTGGAGAAAGCCGTGCGTGGGGTGACCGCGGGCTTTAACTCGCCGACTTTTGTGGTTGACACGCTGGGCGGTGGCGGCAAGCGCGATGCCCACAGCTACGATTTTTACGATCGCGACTCTGGCATCGCGGTCTACTCCAGTCCCAACGTCGATCTAGAGAAGCAGTTCTTTTTCTTTGACCCGATCGCGGGGCTGGACGACAAGTTCCAGGCCCGGTGGGCCGACCCGGTCGAGCGCGAGCGCATGAAGGCCAAAGCCAGTGTGATGGCGCGCGCGCTGCGCGGGCATCGGTAGCCTGGGCAAGCCTTTACGTCCCAGCATTTTGTCGCCACAATGCAGGTCGGGCTGCGGCGTCACGGCGTCGCGGTATGGTGCAGCACAATGATCTTGCAGCGAATTGTCATCAGCCTTGTCGGCCTGCTGGGCCTTGTCGCCGTGCCTGCGTCGGCGGCACCGCTCGATGTGCGCTTTGACAAGTTCAACGAAGTGACCCCGGCCGGCGGCAAGATCAAGAACGAGTCGATGCGCACGCTGATGCGCGAAATTAGCTTCGCCCTAGGGCCGCGCTCGTCCGGGCCGTGGGCCTCACAGGGCTCTCTCGGTGTCGACTTCGCGTATGAATTGGGTGTTTCCGGTGCCCACTCGACCGAAGACTACTGGAAAAAGGCCGTTGAAAAGCCCTCAGATACGCTGACAAGCCACATGATGCGCTTCCGCAAGGGCCTGCCGCAGAGCTTGCAGTTCGGCGCCAATTTGGGCCACTTGGCGGACTCCAGCCTGTATTCTGCCGGCTTCGAATTGCAGGGCGCCCTGATGGACGGCTTCAAGGCTATCCCAGACATCGGCTTTCGGGTCGGCCTCAACGGCATCTTTGGCAACAGCCACTTGGAAAATTTCTTCAATGTGTTTGGAGATTTTGGCATTTCCAAGTCGTTTGGCATCGGCGGCTTGCTGGCGCTGCAGCCTTGGGGAAGCTACTCGGCAGCGTGGACCTACTTCAAGCCGCTGGCCGAGAAGATCATCCCCGATGAGCGCACGATGCAGGAGATCACGCCCAAGTACACGTATGAGCTGACGTTGGCCCAGCGCGCCAGCTTTGGCGTGCGGGTCGTCATGGCGCGCTTTCAATTTGGGGTCGAGATCACCCGGTCGTTCACCGACAGCTTGAACTTGTTTACCACCCGCATTGGCGCTGTATTTTAGTCCCGCAAAGGCCCAGAAATGACCACCTCCGTCGCTGTCGCCACGGCTGCCGTGCTCGCTGGCGATGTGCGCGCCGGGTCACGGGTCATGCGCTTGCTCGACGACCGCGATCCGCTGGCCACTGAAGTCCTCAAGGCCCTATACCCGCACACGGGTCGCGCCAAAGTTGTTGGCATCACCGGCAACCCGGGCTCGGGCAAGTCGACGCTGACCAACCGCCTGATTGCCCACCACCGGGCGCTTGGCCACAAGGTCGGCGTCATCGCCGTCGACCCGAGCAGCCCGTTTTCTGGCGGCGCGATCTTGGGCGACCGCATCCGCATGATGGAGCACGCCTGCGATCCGGGTGTGTTTATCCGGAGCTTGGCCACCCGCGGCACCCTAGGTGGCCTGTCACGCTGTACCGGCGATGTCGTGCACGTGATGGACGCGATGGGCTACGACATCATCCTGATCGAAACCGTCGGCGTAGGCCAAGACGAGATCGACATCGTCCGCACCGCCGACACCACCGTCGTTGTGGTGGTGCCCGGTCTGGGCGACGACATTCAGGCCATCAAGGCGGGAATCTTGGAGATCGCCGACGTCTTCGTGGTCAACAAGGCCGATCTCGACGGCGCCGATCGCACCGTGGCCGACCTGCGCGGCTTGCAGATGTTGCTCTCGGCAATGCCGGCGTGGATTCCGCCGATCGTGCGGACAGTTGCCGCAAAAAACGAAGGTGTGGCCGAGCTCGCTGCCCACATCGACCTGCACACGGCCCACCTGGTCCATACCGGCCATGAGGCCCAGCGCCAGCACACCCGCTGCCAGTTTGTGCTTGGCGCGCTGGCCCGCGAGACCGTGGGCCACCGCGTCGATCGCTGGCTGACCGATGCTGCCGACGGTCAAGCGCTGGTCCATCAAGTGGCGGTTCGCAAGCTCGATCCCTACTCGGCAGCGGCATCCGCGCTCGCTGCTGTGGCGTAGGCGGCGATGGCCAAGGCCAAGACCAAGAGTCCAGTTGCCGCGCCGGCCCACATACCGGTCACCGAGGTCGTGCCCGACCCGCCGCCGCCGGTGCCTGCGGCGGTGCAACCCCCGCCCGCGCTGTGGCACGGGTTGGCCGGGTTGGGTCTGGTGCTGGTGGCCGTCGGCCAGCACTGGGGGCCAACCCCGGCGTTTCCCCATGTCCACACGGCGTCGCTGGTTGCACTGGCCTTGGCCGCAGCGGGCACGGGGCTGGCCATCGCCGGCAAGCTGCGCCACTGGCCGCTGGCCGCTGCGCCGCTGCTCGCCGTGATCGCCGCCTGCTGGACCGAAGCGGCTTGGCCAGAGCACCCGCGCTGGGGCGATCCGGTGCGCACGGCCATCAGCGGCATGGCGCCGGTGGTGTGGGTTGCGGTGGCCATCGCGGGCTTACTGGCGAACTGGTTGCGACCGACCGCCCTAAGTAGGGTGCTGGCTGCTGGCGGCGCTGCTGGCTTGTGGCTGCATGCCGTGATGCCCGCGGGCGTCGCCGGCCTGACCCGGGTGCCAGCGCTGGCGGTGCTGCAGCCACCGCTGGTCGCTGCGGCCGCCGGCCGTGAAGCCGTGGCGACCGAGGTGACCGGCGGTCCGTGGCTGCTGCTGGCGGCGCTCGTCGCCACCCTGATCTTGTTGGGGCTGGCATTGCGCCGGGTGTGGCCGCCGCTGTGGTCGGCGAGCGCCGCGCTCGCGCTGGCTGCCGTCGCGCTGCTTGGCGCAAGTGAGTCGGGCACCGCGACAGTCTTGTTGCACGCAGGCGTCGTACTGGTGACCGCCGGCGTGTGGCTGCCGTCGCTGTTGGCGGCCGGTGCGGTACCACTGACGCTGCGCGCCCTTGGGCGCTCGGCTGAGCCGTGGCTGGTGGCCCTGCTGCTGGGCATGTACGCCCTGCTCAAGGTCAACGGACTGCGTTACTCGACCACGGACGAGGCCCTGTATTTCTATGCCGCCAAGCTGTGGAGCGAAGGCACGCTGCCCTACCGCGACTTCTTCTTCTCGCACCCGCCGCTGCATCTTGCGGTGCCCACGCTGTTGTACAAGGTGCTGGGCTACCACTTCCTGATCGGCAAGTGGCTGTCGGCGCTGGCGGCGCTGGTGGCGGCGCTGTTCAACTGGCGGATGGCGCGGCACTGGCTGGGTCCCTGGGGCGGTCTGCTGGCGCTGACGCTCAATCTGCTTGCCTGCGAAGTGCTGCAGGCCTCGACCAACCTGACCGGCATCAATTTGACGGTGGCAGCGATGATGGCCGGCCTGTGGGCGCTGTGGCTGCCCCGCCAATTCCTGCTCGCCGGCGGCCTGCTCGGCGCTGCCGCGTGCACCGGATTTTACGCTTTTGGGGCTTTTTTGGTCGCAGCCGTTCTGACGTTGCTGCTGCCATGGCCGACGCAGAAGCGCAGCTTGGCAGCGTGGTTGCGCCACCCACTTGGCAGAATCGTGCTGGGCTTTGTCGGCGTGTGGGGCGCGATCAACTTAGCGTTTTGGGCCATTGGCGGTGAGTCCTATACCATTGGCGTGTACACGTATCACTTTGCCAAAAAGGCCAAGATTGAAGGCTTTACCGCATTGGGTAGCAGCCCACTGGCTATCCCGGCCAATTTGTTCCTGATGTTGGGGGCGCGCGACTTTGCGGTCTCCGTGTACTACCACGCGGCGCACTGGTGGCTGGCGCTGGGCCTGCCGCTGGCAGCCGTGTTGCGCCTCTGGGCCGAAAGGTCAGCGGATCTAGGGTCTTTCTTCGATCCTCGCCGCTGGTGGCAGGTGCCGCGCTTGGGTGTCGGGTTGGCGTTTGCGATGGCGCTGGCACTGACGGTCGAGTTTGCCCAGTTCAAGGAGCGCTACGACTTCTACTTTGCCCTGATCCTGCCGCTGGTCAGCATGTGTGCAGCGGCTTTTGTGTGTGAGGTCGCCCAGTTGGCTGGCCAACTGGTGGCGCCAATCGGCCGCGTTGAGGTGCCGCGTGCGGCCCTTGCAACGGCGCTGCTGGTGGCGTTTGGGCTGTGCTGGATGCCGATCAACATGGCGGCCAACAAGAGCGCGTACCCTTCTGAATTCAAGGGCGCCAAGATGGAAGGCAAAGGGCCCGGCGAGCGCCTGGAGTTTGAGTGGCTGCCCGCGCCCGGACCCGCGTGGACCAGCGAATGGACCCAAGCCTTGTTCTGGCAGAGCCACCGCATCCGCGCTAGCGTCGAATCTGGGCTGCACCACTACCTGTGGGGCAAAAAGCGCTGGTTCTCCAAGGCCGACGAGATGGCCGCCTACATCGCTGCCAATTCGGCACCAGATGAGACCATCTCGGGCGCCAGCGACTACGCACCGCTGCTGGCGCTGCTGTCCGGGCGGCGCATGGCCGGCAATCACGTCGACACCAACAGCAAGGCGTTTAACACCGGCGCGGTGCCGCTTGAAAAATTCTGGGACGAGGCATGCCAAGACAAACTCAAATTCCTGGTCATCGCGCCGCAGAGCTACTTTGCGGCGCCAGATGTGCCCAAGCGCAGCTCGATCAGCGAGAACTTTATGCGCGATAAGGTGTTTGCTGACCCGGCGCTCAAGCACTGGCGGCCGCTCGAGATGGAGTTGTGGGTGCGCAAGGGCCCACAACCGTGCACGTTTCGCGGTCAGCGCGGCGTCGGGCCGCGGCTGGATGACTAGTGTCGTTGCCGGGCTCGCACCCGTCGGCGGCGCCCGCGCGTACTGCTACCGCTGCTTCAAACCCGCAAGCGTGTGCATCTGCGCGCTGTTGCCGCTGGTGGCCAACCAGACCCACGTGCACATCTTGCAGCACCCGCGCGAGCGGCATCGACCGATTGGCACGGTGCGCTTTGCCCAACTCGGGCTGCAGCGCTGCCAGGTTGAAGTCAACGCGCCGTGGACATGCGTGCCGTCGGTATTGGCATCTGCACCGCCATCGGGTACCGCGCTGCTATTTCCCAGCGGTCATGCCCAAGCCTTGGAGCGCCTGCCACCTGACCAACTGCCGACGACTTTGGTGGTCCTGGACGGCACCTGGAATCACGTCAAGGGGTTGCTGTGGAACAACCCGTGGCTGCACGCGCTGCCCCACGTTTGTCTTGCCATGCCCACGCCAAGTCGCTACCGGATTCGCGCCGAGCCCAAAGTGCATTACCTGTCGACGCTGGAGGCAATTGTGGCGGCTCTGCAGGTGCTTGAGCCAGAAACCGTCGGCCTGGCCCAGCTACTGCTGGCCTTTGACGCCATGATCGACAAGCAGATCGCCTGTGCCGCGACGTCGCCGACCCGGCACCGCAACCGCAGGCCCTGCCTAGGTTGATGCAGCAGCAGCACCAGTTCGCGGCGGTGGGGCGGACGCGGCGGATGTGGGGATGGATGCCAGGGGCGCTGGCTTGCTATTTGCCGCAAAACGCTTTGAAGGCGTTGGTCTTGACTTCTCGATAGCAGTGCGAGCCCGGCGCGGGCGCGACACAGGCACTGCACATGGCCTTGGTCGCTGCGCCGCCGCGCGGTTGGTCTTTGGGGCACCACAGCTTGACGGGATGTTCCAACCCCGGCACGTCATGGTCTTCGCCGTTGTTGCAGACGCCATCGCCGCTGGTATAGGCGCAACCGGCTGCCCACACGGTCTGGGCTTCTCTCAATTCCGCGTCTTTGTAGCAGGCGCTGGCCAACTTGCACTGGCGGCACAACTGCGGGTTGGCAGGCTGGTCCTTGTCAGGCACCGGCCCTGCCGCACACTCCACCTTCAGGTTCATGGTGTCTCGAGTTGGTGCCACTGGCTGACTTGTGCAGCAGCGTGGGCGCCGTCTGGCACTTCTCAAACGCCTCCTTGGCGGCCTTGCACTTGTCGACCACATCCTTGGGCAGCGGCACTGGGCAAGCGAATTCGGCGCTCTCGGCCTGCACGGCGTCCAGCAGTCACTCTTTTGCGCCGTCATACTTCTTGAACGTAGTCGTGAATTTGGTGCATCCGCACTCCATTTGCACGCCGACCTTGGCGCAGGCGCGGGTGAAGTAGACCCACTTGGTGTCCTGCCACTCGCGGTCCTTGGACGGTGCCCCGCAGCTCTCGTGGCTGACGTGCTTGTCGGTGCCCTTGCCGGGCCACACTGCCCAGATGTCGTCTTTGCTGGGCCCCGTGCCGCCGCCGCCCTTGGCGGGGGCCTTGCCGCCGGCCTGGGCGATGCTGGTGTGGCCAGCCAAGGCGAGCGCGCGGGGCGGCGCGCCCCCTTCTTCAAACGAAACAGGCTATACAGAGACGCCTTGAGATGAGATCAAAGCGTGACGTCACCAAGGAGCGGCGAGTCGCCGTAGGCGCGAGCTTGCGACCCACCCAGCGCACACGCCAGCAGGCGTGACAGGCAACG
The DNA here is from genome assembly GCA_947499075.1 of Myxococcales bacterium. Classification (GTDB taxonomy): domain Bacteria; phylum Myxococcota_A; class UBA9042; order UBA9042; family UBA9042; genus SXRM01. The sequence continues at coordinate 16,948 of CANMNA010000042.1, read as the reverse complement.
CCATGACCTTGGGTCATGGCGATCCTGTATAGTATGGCGAGGGGCAATCTAGAACATCTCAACGCGAACTTGGGAGTCGCGGTACTAGACTCAGTTGAATAGCCAGGTAATGCCGACGCCGCCGCGGATCTTGGAATTGAGCCCGCCGGTTAGATCATCATACAGCTTGCGCTTCTTTTCGAAGAAGTCCATCTCCACTTTGGCCCACAAGTTCAGATAAGCCGAGAACTTAACCTCGCCTTGCAAACCAATTGGCAACAACAGAGCTTGGTCGCGCTTGCCTGGTGTCGCGATGCCTTGATCGGAGAAGAAGCGGATGTGGCCAAAGAACGAGAACGCTGCGGAGTCACCCAGCAGCAGCGAGGCAATGGCCTTGCCTGAGGCCGTGAAGGAATTGCGGTCATTGAGGCCCAGACCACCGCCAAAACCGCCCTGCACGCCGAGCGCAAACGCGTTGGAGCCGAAAATGCGGTACTGGCCCAGCAACTCAAACTCGGTCATCAAGTGCAAGGTGTTGCGAATTTCCAAACCGGCGGCGACATTGTCGGCAACACCTGCCATCACGGTGCCTTGAAAAAAGGTCGGAAAACCCACGCCGAGCATGATTGTGCCCTTGCCCTCGTCGTTAACATGCGCCGACGTCGGGTTGCTGCGCCGCACCACCTTGGGCGGCGGCGGCTCGACCAGCTTGACCTCGATGATCGCGGTCTGGCCGGCCACCACCGGCACGTCGTGCGACTCGACACTGGCACCGGTGCCGTCTTCTCTGATCTCCAATTTGTGAGCGCCCACCGGCAGATCCAGCGTGATCGGCGCCTGACCCTTGATCTCGCCATCGACATACACATTGCCGCGCTTGCCCGGCGGCAGCGTGACCTTGATCTTGCCCATCGCCTTGAGCTCGACTTTGAGTTCGGCCACTTTGGTCGCCTCTACCGCTACGGTCTTGGTCTCGGTGGCATAGCCCTCGGCCATCACGGTGACCTGGTGGTTGCCCGGCGGCAGATCGTCAAACTGGCACGGCACCTTCTTGGTTTCGCCGTCGCCGACCTTGGCCCGTGCATTGGGCACGTTGGACACCACGCTGACGCTGCCACGGCTGGCGGCGACCGCGGCGCGCGGGCTGAGTTGCACGGTCTTGACTTCGCCAGCCTTGACGATCACCACTTGGGCGGTTTTGGGGTAGCTGGGCGCCGTGCATTCCACGAGGTGTTCGCCGGGCTTGAGGCCACTCAACTTGGCCGGCGAGCCACCTTTGTCCTCGCCGTCCACTGCGATGACTGCCTTGGGGGCGTCGCACAGCACCGTCAGTTCGCCCGTAGCGGGTGCGGCGACCACGACCGGCACAGGCGCGGTCACCAGCGGCTCCAGCGTGCCCGACACCGTCTCGCGCTTGCCTTCGCCCACGGTCACGGTCTGGCGGTACGGCTTGCTGCCCTCCAAGGACAGCTCGACTTCATAGGCACCCGGTTCGACATTTTCAATCAGTGTTGGCGCCTTGCCCTTGGGTGCGCCATTGACCCGCACTTCGGCGCCCGCAGGCGTCGACGACACCAGAATCGACCCTTTCGGCTTATCCTGAGCCTTGAGCGCAATCTCAAACAAGGCCGCCTGGTTTTCGCTGACTTCGGTCCACTTTTCCCAGGTGACGCACCCGGCCTTGCGCACAATGATCTGGTGCTTGCCCGGTGGCACGCTGACTTTAACCGGCAGCTTGCCCTTGTTTTCGCCATCGACCAGCACGTCGGCACCCAGCGAATTGGCGTCGCCAGTCAGATCCAAGGTCGCCGGCACAATCTTGCGAACCAATGCAAAGCTGAACGTGGTCTCCTTGGGACCCACCGTGAGCGTCTCGATCTTGTCCTCATAGCCGGCCAAGCGCATCCGCAGCTTAAGCGGGCCCTGGACAAGCTTGACCTTCTTGAGCGGCGTCAACCCAAGCAACTTCTCCGGCGCGGGTTCAAGCTGTGTCACTTCGGCGCCCGGCGGCGTCGTTTCGACATTGACCGGAGTCTGCTTGGGTTTGCCGGCGTACGCCGTCGATGCCACAGCGTGCACAGCCATCAAGGCGAGCAAACAGACGACGAAGGGCAGGCGAGGCGACATGGGCAAAATCTCCAAACAACGAGGGCGGCGGCCCACAGGCGCGTGATCGTAGCGCCTGACTGCGATCTAAGCAAACTGGGTGAAGCGCCCGGGCTTCGCCGGTGTATTCGGTTGTGTCAACTGAAAACCACAGCGTTGATTGCGGTTTGGGACGCCATCGCAATGAATTGCGCGGCTACAGGTGACGGCACCTGCCTGCGCGGGTGCCCGGCCGGGTGTGGGCGCAGGCCGACACCATTCGGGCCCCGGCGAAATTAAGTCGATCAGCAGTAGGTTTGGCACCGTTGCCGCGAGTCGAACGCTTTGACGAGCTTGGCAACCAACGCAGCAAGCAAACGAGCCACCAACAAAATCGACTAGATTTTGTTGGCGCTCTTACCTGTAGCCGCAGAATTGATTCTGACGGTGAAAATGCGAAGGTCTTTGGTCTCCGCGGGCCCCGCTCTTAGCCCTTGGTGCCGCTCGCAGGCCCAACAGGCGTACGGTCACGCACATAATCGACGTCGGTGGCCGCGGTCACGGCATCATGCAGGCGCACCGCCTCACTTTTGTGCGCACGCCACGAGCGGGTCCACCGCAGCGGATCGCCGGACTGTGCCACAATCTGCCCGATCGCGTCTTGCATGGTCTTGGCATCGGGCGGGCGATCAGCAGCATTGGAAGACAGCGTGGTATCGACAAGCTCTGGCACGCCTTGGGGCAGCGGCTGCTTGCAGGAGCGCACCAGCGGCGTTGGCCCACTGGTCAGGCGGGCCAGGAGCAAGGCCATGCTGGTGTTGCCGGTAAAAGGCAGCGCGCCCGAGAGGCACTCGTACAGCACGATGGCCAACGCATACAAGTCGGTGCGTCCGTCAATGGGCAGACCGCGCACTTGCTCCGGACTCATGTAGACCGGTGTGCCACTAATTGCTCCGGCTTGCTCGGCAGGCTTGACCTTGCCCGTCAAATCCACGGCAATGCCAAAATCGATGACTTTGAGCGTTTCGTCGGCCGTGCCCTCGCAGACCACAAACAGGTTGGCCGGCTTGATGTCGCGGTGGACCAGCCCCTGCTGGTGCGCTTCGGCCAGGCCCGCCAGCGCGCCTTGGCACAGCTTGAGGGCGCGGACCGGGTCGATGCTGCCCGTCTCCTGCAGCACCGCTGTCAGTTCGCGGCCGATCAAGCGCTCCATCGCCAGAAAAAGCCGGCCGTCGTCGGCCATGCCCCACTCGTGCACGCGCGCCGTGTTGACGCCTTTCAAGCGCGATGCCAGCCGACCCTCGTCAAAGAAGCGCTGGACTTGCACGCCATCTTCGGCGAGCTCCGGTCGCAACAGCTTGACCACCACTTCGGTGCCCGCCACCTTGTCGTGTGCCGCAAACACCACGCCAAAGCCGCCTTGTCCCAGCGCCTCACCCAGCTCAAAGCGCCCGTCGATCAAGTCACCGCTCGCCACTGCGGTGACATTGCGGGTCGGCATTGCCATCGGCTTGCCTTGGCGATCTTCCAACTCCAGTGCCCTGTGCGGCGAGCCCGAGACTTCAGGTGTCGCCATGCCGACCCGCCGCACCGCCTCGGCCAGCCGGTCGCTGTCGTGCAGCCGCCATTGGCCGGCTTCCGTATCCTGGGCGAGCGCCACCAAGTCTTGGAGCAGCGCGCCAGACGCCATACACGTCGCACCGCTGGTCAGTTCGACCACCGTGCCCAAGCCCACCGCCGCGGTTTGCCACAGTGCGCCCTGCAAGTGCGTCGCCACCTGCCGAACCGCGCGCCAATCGGGCAGCGTCGCCAGCACCCAGCCGGTCGAGACTTGCAGCGCCCGCGCGCCAGCCGCCCGCACGACTTCGCCCACTGCTTCCAGCGCCGCTTCACCGCCGCGGCTGACCTGAATGGCGATCGCCGGGCCCGTGTAGGGTGCGATTTTCAGCCCCGGCTCCAGCGCATCGGTCGGCAAAAGAGCGGCAACATCAGGCCACTCCAGGATGCGGCCGACCGTGAGCGTGTGCGGCTCGACCCACGCCCGCTCGCACACCAGCCGCAGCTCCTCGTCGAGCTTGGAGCGCACCAGCAGGGTCACGCGGCCTGCGCCGAGCCGCAGCGTCGGCGGCGTGAGCGCCTTGGGGCCCGCCAGCACCGTCGACTCACGCCGTGTCACATCGCCGCGCACCTGCAGCGCGATCTGGTCCAGATTGGGCCACCCGCGCAGATGATAGCTGCCCGACAGCAGGTCGAGGGTCCACGCGACTTCCTGATGCGGTGGAATCACCAACTGAGCGACAATGTGGGGCATCCGCGACGGGCTCGACAGGCAGTCGATCCGCTCCGGCTGGCTGCGCAGCTGCGGTGCCGGCCGCAGCGTGAGCGCTACCGCGTCGGCGATCGACGCGTCATACCGCACTTCGCAGGCACCACAGTGCGACTTGCCGCGCTGCAGATCCAGCGTTGGCGTGGTCGCGGCAGGCATGCGGCACGACGGACAGATGACATCCCAACGCGGCACCAGCAAGCCCGCGCGCGCCGCTTGCAGCAGCCCCGCCACCACAGCCTTCTGTGGCAATTGCCAGCGCTTGGCCAGCAGCAGCGGCTTGATGCGCGCCTGCTCGGCCATCGGCGCCGTGCGCAGGAATTGTCCCAGCCGTTGCGCAACGTCTGGTGGCTGCACTTGGGCCAAGCCCGCCTGCAGCAGCTGCTCGGCAGCGGCGGTCAATGCCACCACTTTGGCTTCGGGCATCTGGGCATTGTGGTCCAGCGCCGCCAGCGTCGCCGCAAACGCTTTGTCGAGCTGCGGGCGCACCGTCATCTCGGCATCGAGCTTGACGGCCAGCCAGAACAGCCGCGACTTGGGCGTCAACCGCATCTGGTAGGCGATCGCCGTTCCGCCATCGGGCAGCGCCGACAGCGTCAACTCATTCTGGCTGCGGCTGATGGGGCCTGCGTCATAGATCCGCTCGATCAGGTAGTGTTTAAGCGCCGTGAACACCACTGGCTTTTCGGTCCAAGTGACCCGCATGCCCAAGTGGCGCAGCGCACCGGTCGGCTGGCTCTTGCCATCGTCGCGCGGCACGAACGCAAACTGCATGTGCAGGCCAGCAATGCGGTTGATGCGCTCGGTGTCCGAAAACGCCGCCCACACCTGATCCAGCGGGGCCTTGGACCGCAGCTGCCACTCAAACTGGATTGGCTCAATCACGCGCTTCGCTCCCGGCCGCTAGACAACCAGTACTTCTTGATGTTGGCCAAAGACTTTGCGCAAGGTGTGCGAGATTTCTCCGGTTGTTGCCCGCTGCCGCGCCGCCGCGCAGATGTGCGGCACCACGTTTTGGCCCGACTTCGCCGCGTCCGTCAGGCCCTGCAAGGCCAGCGTATGGGCCGCAGCATCGCGTCTGGCCCGCAACGCCTGCACACGCTCGACTTGGTCCTGTTCCACCCGCGGATTGAGCTGGAGCACCGGCGCTGCGGCATGCGCGTCTGCCACAAACTGGTTGACCCCCACCACCACTTGCTCGCCCGACTCGACCGCTTGCTGCCAACGAAACGCGCAGTCTTGGATCTCGCGCTGCGGATAGCCTTTTTCAATCGCAGCCACCATACCGCCCAATCTGTCGATGCGGTCCAAGTACTGCTGGGCCTTGGCCTGCAGCTGGTCGGTCCACTGCTCGACCACATAGCTGCCGGCCAGCGGGTCGACCACATCGGCCACGCCCGACTCGTAGGCGATAATTTGCTGCGTCCGCAGCGCAATCTCCGCCGATGCTTCGGTGGGCAGGCCCAGCGCTTCGTCGCGCGAATTGGTGTGCAGGCTCTGCGTGCCACCCAGCACCGCCGCAAGTGCTTGCAAGGCGACCCGCACGATGTTGTTTTCCGGTTGCTGCGCGGTCAGCATTGAGCCCGCCGTCTGGGTGTGGAAACGCATCTTGCACGACTCGTCCTTGGTCGCCCCAAAGCGATGCCGCATGATGTGGGCCCACAGCCGGCGCGCGGCACGAAACTTGCTCACTTCTTCTAAGAAGTTGTTGTGACCATTGAAAAAGAACGCCAAGCGACCCGCAAAGTCATCGACGTCTAGCCCGGCATCGATCGCCGCCTGCACGTAGGCAATGCCATCGCCCAGCGTAAACGCAATTTCCTGGGCGGCATCGCAACCGGCCTCACGCACGTGGTAGCCCGAAATCGAAATCGTATTCCACTTCGGCACTTCGGTCGCGCACCACCCGAACAGGTCGGTGATCAGCCGCATCGACGGCCGCGGCGGGTAAATGTAGGTGCCGCGCGCCATGTACTCTTTGAGGATGTCGTTTTGCACTGTGCCCGTCAGCAGCTTGGGATCGATGCCGCGCTCGCCCGCCACGGTGTGCAAATAGGCCAGCAGCGTCGTCGCGGTGGCGTTGATCGTCATCGACACGCTGACTTTGTCCAGCGGGATGTCTTGCATCAGCAGGTGCATGTCCTCGACTGACGCAATGCTGACGCCGACCTTGCCGACTTCGCCCTGGGCCATCACGTCGTCGGGGTCGTAACCCATCTGCGTCGGCAGGTCAAAAGCCACGGAGAGCCCAGTCTGGCCGGCGCCCAGCAAGTAGCGATACCGCGCATTGGACTCCGAAGCCGTGCCAAACCCTGCGTATTGCCGCATGGTCCACAACCGGCCGCGGTACATCGTCGGTTGCACACCACGGGTGAACGGAAATTGGCCCGGCATACCCAACCGCGCCAGGTAGTCGTCGCGGTCAGGCAGGTACAGGTCGGCCACTACCTCGGCAGTGGAGCGGACAAACCGGGGTTTGCGCAAGCCCTTCTTGGTGGCCGCGGCAAGGCTGCGCTGTGCCCACTGGTCGTGGGCAGTGGCTACGGGGTCGATGAGAGGATCGTGTGGCATGCAACCGGCTTCACCGCGCGCTCCAGGATGGCCGCGCGCGGGCAAGGCTGCCCGAAGTGGTGGCGAACGGCAACCGAAAGGTGATTACAGCAGCTTGGACTTGGCCGACAGCGACTTGAGCACCGGCGTGACACCCTTGACCTTGGTGATCAGCTGGACTTCGACCTGCAGCAAGTTGCCCACGATGTTCTTGGCCGCCAAGTTGTACGGGAACTGCGTGATCTGGGTGAACTCTTGCGGGTCGCTCCAGTTGGCAGTCTCCAATGTCGTCTTGTCGTTGGCAGCGCGGAAGCGCATGCGCAGGCTGGTGCCGTCGGGCAATTCGGCGTCGGCGCTGACCGATTGCCAGACTTGCTTGGGCTTGTTGTTGGTGATCGGGTTGACCGGCACGCCGCCGAAGAACACGGTGGAGAACTGGCCCTTCGGCGCGGTGAAGTAGTTCAGCGTGTAGCCGGTCATGTCTGAGTAGGTGTACGGCGACGAACCGACGGGGGTCTTGGTCAACAATGCCCCGTTCTTGACGTCAATTTTGGCCGCCGATGCGCCGCCTTGGTTGACGATCCACAAGAAGCCGTCGTAGTCCAAGGCCGCGCCGACTGGGGAGCCGCCGCTGGCCATGTACTTGATCGCGACCGGCGGTTCGACATTGGCGTCAATTTGGACCGCGCCTTGCGAGCCATCGACCGCGGGGTACACGAAGCCGTCGTTGGACGATGCCAAGCCGCGGCCACCACTCTTGCCCAGCAAGTTCACGACTGTCCAGGTAAATGTCGTCGGATCAAAACGTGACGCGCTGCCCCCTGAGGCCACCCAAATTCGGCCATACTTGTCGACGTTGATGCCGTAGGCCCCGGATTTGTAGGCGTACTTGTCAATCTGCTTGGTAGCGGGGTCGACACGGATCAACTGCCCACAGCCGGCGCCCTGGGCCCAGATGATGCCCTTTTGGTCGATGACCAAGCCGTAGGGGTTGCATCCGATGTTGATGGTGTCGACTGTGTTGCCAGCAAGCGGCTCCAATCGCCGCAGGTTCTTGGAATTCCACCATCCGATCCAGACGTGGTTGTCCTTGTCGACGCCAGCGGCCCGCGCGACATTGGGGCCGTCCGGACTGACAATGAATTTGACACACTCGTCGCATCCGGCGGTGTTGCAGATGGTGCTGTTGCCGGTGGCGGTCTCGATGATGCCGTTGCCGTTCTTGTCGATGCAGTTCTTGGTTTCCGCCATGATTTTAGCGACTTTGCCGTCGCCGCGGCATCCGATCCACACGTTGCCTTCCAAGTCGACCGAGGTGCGCGACGGATCGGAGCACACGTAGTACCGGCCGACCTCGACGCTGGTCTTGCAGTCGATTTTGGAGACCGTGTTGTTGGGCGAGTTGGCGATCCAGATGAACTTCAGGTTCAAGCTGATTTGCGTGCTGTCCAGCACCAAATTGCCATTGCTGGTGCCCAAGCCGGTGCTGTTCTCGCTGTTCAGGTTCCAGTCTTTGCCCGACGCGGTGCCGATCTTCTGCTCGTTGCAGGTCAAGTCGCAGGTGCCACAGCTCGACTTGACGCCCTCATCGGTCAGGCCGTCGCAGTCGTTGTCCTTGTTGTCGCACTTCTCTGGGTCCGGGAACACTTCGTTCTTGCAGTCGGACCAGAAGCCGTTGCCACACTGGTGTTGACCAGCTGCGCACAAGCCCTTGCCGATCCACGCCGCCTCGCCGGAGTAGCACGTCACCGCTTTGCTGCCGGCGGAGCACGAGCAACCAGCGGTGCCGGCCTTCTTGCAGTCCGGGCAGTTGGTGGTGAAGTTGGGGTTGGTGTCGTCGCAGTCTTCGCCCTTGGGGCATCCGATGCCGTACTCGTCGCCGTCCAGATCGCCGTCGACAGCACAACCGGGCACGCCAGCGTCTTGATCGGTGCCTGTCGGCTCGGTGTCCTGATCGGTGCCGGGCTCAGTATCTTGATCGGTGCCGGGCTCGGCGTCTTGATCCGTTCCATTGGGTGGGACATCCTGATCGGTGCCCGTTAGCGCATCGTCTGGGTTGCCCGCGCCGGTGTCAGCCGCCACCGCGTCCGGTCCGGGCTGATCGGTGGACGCGACATCGTTTTCGGGCGTCGTGCCCGTGTCCTGTGCCGCGCCGGTTTGGGTGTCTTTGCTAAAACCCGAGTTGACGTTGCCACCGGTGCCCGGCAGGGCGTTGTTGCCCGCGCTGCTGACGTTGCCGCTGTCGCTGTTGCTGCAGGCGGCGATGCCGAGGGCGGTCACAGCCAAGACTGCAGCGAGTTTGTGGCTGCTTGGACGGGTCAGACCGGAGTGCCGACAGGTCACCGCCTGAAAGAGACGAAGGGTAATCATCAGAACCTCCCGCAATTGATGGCGTTGGGCTGCGGCCGCGCACAAAATGTCGCGGCCGCCACACCACCACACCGTGCAAAGTACGGTTTTGCACCGAACACCGCAAGCGCAATCGTGCAAATGCACCTGTGTCCAACGGGGCATCGCCGCCCCATTGCCGCACGCGGTGATTCGCGCTACGGTCGGGTCGGAGGTGCCCATGTGCACGGTTTTACTCGTTCGCCGCCTGCCGCGTCGCGCTATTTGGCTGCACCCAGCGCGCCGATCTGCTGCGGTCTTTGCGCTGTTGTTCGGCGCAGTAGCCAGCGCAGGATGTGGATCCTACAGCAGTTCTTCCTATGACAACGCCGGTGGTTGGGCCGAAGAGCCGCAGAACCAAGGTTACGCCGCCGATCGTGAAGAAGTGCAAGCAGGCGCCGCAGTTCCTGCGATTCAGGCCGAAAACGTGCGCACTTCCGACAGTGCGCCAGCGCCGCGCGAAGCGAGGCGGCCGCAGATGGCCCCGCGCAACAGCGGCGACAAGAAAAGCTACGGCAGCCCCTCTCGGCCGTCGCCGTCGCCAGGTTCAGGTAGCTACGACAAGACCGGCGATCGGGCCTACGAAGCCAAGTCAACCAAGTCCGGTTCGGTCAAGGGCGAGCGCGAGGTCAGCCAGCCGATGGTGGTCTACTTTGGCTACCTCAAGCTGCGGGTGCGCCGCCAAATCGAGGCGTTTGACGAGATCACCAAGCTGGCGCAGACCGCGGGTGGCTACGTGCAATCGCTTGCCGGGTCGACGATCGTGGTGCGGGTGCCGGCGGGCGACTTTGATGCGGCGATGGGTCGGTTTGCCGCGGTCGGCGAAACGCTGGATCGCCGGGTCAAGGCCATCGACGTGTCGCGGCAGTTCACGGACGTCGAGGCGCGGCTGCAAGTGGCGATCCAAGCCCGCGGGCGGCTGCTGCAGCTGCTCGACAAGGTCAAAAATACCGACGAGCGCCTGCAGATCTTAGAAGAGATCAAGCGGCTGACCGAGATGATCGAGACGGCCGCGGGAACCCTGGCCGCGCTGCATAACTTAGCCAACTTCTTTACGATTACCATCGATGTGGAGCCGGTAGTCGCCGACGGCGGACAGATCGTCCACCGCTCGCCGTTTGCGTGGATCCGCGGCCTGACCGGCCATTTGGTCACGCTGACCGAGGGCAAAAAGGGCATCAAGATGAAGATGCCGCGCGGGTTTGTGCTGTTTGAAGAGGACGATGTCTTTCGCGCGCAAGCGGCCGATACGTCGTTGTTGCGGGTGGCGCGGACCAAAAACGAGCCCAAGGGCGACGCCACGTTCTGGTCGGCCGCTGTCCAACACGAGATGGAGGGCCGCGACGAGGAGCTGGTCGAGACCAAGGCCGTATCCGACCTTCAGGTGCGTGTCTGGCGCAACAAGGACGTGCGACCGCGCTACTACTTGGTGGCCACGGCGATCGCTGGCGAGCACGTCTACGTGTTGGAGCTGTTCTTGCCCAACGTGACCGCGTGGGACCAACACAAAGAGGCGATCTGGCAGGCCCTGGCGACGCTCGAGGTGGCACCATGAACCGGATCTGCACTGCTTGCCTGCTGGTGTACTGCCTCGCCTACCCGACGCTCGCGCGTGCGGCGGATACCGCGCCGGCCAAAGTGGCGGCCCCGGCGGCGTCGAAGCCTGCGCCAGACGATCGGCCTACTGGCGATCAAAAGGCCATCGATGGCGACCCGGCCCTGCGCAAAGATGCCGAAAAGGCCGCGCCGCCGGCTGCAGAGCGCGCGACCTCGCTGACCGCAACCATCGTGGTCAAGGTCGTGCACCCTCAGGAAGTGCGCAAAGCGGCGGTCGAGCGCGCCCGCGCGGCTGGCGGATGGCCGACGTTGGTCACCGACGCGGAGTTGCACCTGGAAGTGCCTCAGGCGGCGCTGGCGGACACGGTTGATCAGCTGGCTGCGGCGGGGATTGTGCTCCAAAAATCGCTCCAACGGGTCGATCGCACCGAGCAGATCGCCCAGCTGCAGGCAAAGCTCAAGTCCAAGCGCGAGATTTTGGAGCGGCTGCGCACGTTTTTTGCCGATTCCGACACCCAGTCGACGCTGCGGATCGAGCAGTCGATGACGCAGTTGGTGGTAGAGATCGAGTCGCTGCAGGGCGAGCTCAACGTGGCCGAGTCGAGCGCCCGCACGGCGCACGTGCAAGCGAGCTTCCAGTACCACCAGCGCCAGCGCATCACGTACCTGCGATCGCCGTTCGAGTGGCTGAACACCTTGGATATCGACCGATTTTTGGCGGAGTTCTAACCCATGCGCACTGCCTTGTTGGTGTTACTGGCGCTGGTCTGCGCCGCCTGTGGTCCCAAGTACGCCATGAATGTGCCGGCGGGGTTTGTCCGCTATGAGAGCAAGAAAGGTTTGGCGTTTATCACTGCCGATGGGGTCCAGGTGCGCAGCCGCAGGGCCCGCAACTATCCCAAGGCGGACTTGGCGTTCTGGGCTGACGCGATGCAGCGCCACCTGGTGGCCAGCGGCTACCTGCTGCATGCCAAGAATTGCTTCAAGACCACCGCCGGGCTGGACGGCTGCACGGCGGAGTTCGTGTTGCCTCACGCGGGCGAAGACTGGGTGCTGGCCGAGACCGTGTTTGTGGTCGGCGACGACTTGGCGTTGGTCGAAGCCGCTGGGCCATTTGAGCGCTACAAGAAGGTTTCGGGGGCGCTGGCGACTTCGCTGTTGTCCTTTGACCCGGGACCGTGACAGCCGTGTCAATCCGCCAAGCACAAGATTCGACATTCCTTGCGGCGGCTGTACACTTGTCAACGCCGTGGCCGGTTCATCAGGCTACGGCGGCCGGTGGCGCAGATCGACAGGCAGACCGCAGCGAGGGCAGCATGAGAGGAAACAACATGGCCGGACTTGAGTCTCGCACGCGCCACCTGCGCACGGCCATGTGGCTGCCCGCCGCCCTCTGGGCTCTGGTCCTGGTGTTGGGCGGCATTGGCTGCGGCACCGACACCGCGGCTGATGTCAGCGGGGGCGAGGAAACCGCGGCCAAGACCGACGACACCACCGTGACCGAAGACACGACCAGCGTGCCCGACACCAGCTTGGTCGACACCACGGGGGACACTGGGACCAAAGACCAGCTGGTGTTGCCAGATGTCCAAACCGACGGCGACTCGGGCGGTAGCTGTCCCGGCGGTGCCGGTTGCCCGTGCAGCAGCACCGGCGACTGCGTGTCGGGATTTTGCCTGGACACCCCCAATGGCCAGCAGTGCGCCAAGACGTGCCCGGACAGCAAGTGCCAGCCCGAATTCAAGTGCGCCACCGTGCCTTTGGGCAGCGGCGACGTCGCCAACATCTGCGTGCCCGCCCACGGCAGCATCTGCAACCCGTGCACCTCGAATTCGCAGTGCCAAGGCCCCGGCAATGGCGGAGCGCGCTGCGTGTCGCTGGGCAACGCCGGCGCCTTCTGCGGCGAAGCCTGCACGACGACCGGCGATTGTCTCGATGGCTACGAGTGTGCCGACACCAAGGACTTGGCCGGCAATGCCAGCAAGCAGTGCGTCATCAAGAATGGCGGCGCTTGCGTGTGCTCCACCAATGCCATGAAGAGCGAGTTGTACAGCGTCTGCTACAAAGACACCGGCACCGCCAAGTGCGCCGGCAAGCGCATCTGCTTGGCCGACGGCAAGCCCGACGCGCCCAAGGGCGGCGGCCTGACCGCGTGCTTGGCCGACGTCCCCGAAGCAGAGAAGTGCGATGGCAAGGACAACGACTGCGACGGTCAGACCGACGAGAGCGCCTGCGACGACGGCAGCCCGTGCACCGACGACAACTGCGACCCCAAGGCCGGGTGCAGCCACACCAACAACAACGGCTTTTGCGACGCCGACGGCAGCGTGTGCACCAAGGACGACTCGTGCAGCAATGGCAAGTGCCTCAGCGGCAAGCCGTTGAACTGCGACGACAACAACCCGTGCACCAACGACGACTGCGATCCCAAGGCCGGTTGCAAGAACGTCAACGCCGATGGCTTGGGATGCAACTTTGACGACAACGACTGCACCGTCGGCGATGCCTGCAAAGAGGGCAAGTGCGTGGTCGGTCCGGTCAAGGCTTGTGCCAGCGATCAACCGTGCATCGAGGGCAAGTGCAGCATCGTCAAGGGCGGCAAGTGCGAGTACAAGGACAAAAACGGCCAACCTTGCGACGACGGCAACCCGTGTTCGGCCGGCGAAGCATGCGTAGCCGACAGTTGCATCAGCACCAAAGCCGCCGATTGCGACGACAAGAACGATTGCACCATCGATACTTGCGACAAGAAGCTGGGGTGCAGCCACACGCCGACCTCTGGCAACTGCGACGACGGCGACAAGTGCACCACCAAGGACACCTGCAGCAACGGCAAGTGCGACGGCACCGTCATGGATGCCGCCAAGTACTGCAACGACAACAACACGTGCACCAGCGACACCTGCAACCCGGCGGTCGGATGTGTCAACAAAGCCCAGCTCGGAGCCCTGTGCGACGACGGCAACAACTGCAGCGTCGGTGACAAGTGCGACGTGACGGGCAGCTGCCAGCCGGGCAGCAACGGATGCGCTTGCACCACCGACAGCGAGTGCATCGCCAAGGACGATGGCAATGCGTGCAACGGCGTGCTGTTCTGCGACAAGAGCGGCGCCCAGATGCAGTGCAAGGTCAAGCCGGGTTCGGTCATCACCTGTGACACCTTCGGCGACAATTCGTGCAAGAAGACGGTGTGCGATCCGCCCAGCGGCAAATGCGCACCGGTGCTGCAGCCCGAAGGCTTGCCGTGCCCGTTTGACGACAGCGTGTGCACCGTCGACGACGGATGCAAGGGCGGCGCGTGCCTAGCCGGCAAGCAACTGAACTGTGACGACAAGAATGGTTGCAGCATCGATACTTGCGATGCCAAGTTGGGCTGCCAGCACGCGCTCCAGCAGACCGGTCCCTGTGATGCCGACGGCGACGCATGCACCGTCAACGACGCCTGCAAGGCCGGCGTGTGCGAAGTCGGCGCCAAGAAAACCTGCGACGACAGCGAGACTTGCACTACCGACAGCTGCGACAACAAGACCGGCGCGTGCACCAACGCTCAGAATCCAGCGCAGGCCTGCAGCGACGGCAACGAATGCACGGTGGGCGATGCCTGCGGTGTGGACAGCAAAACCAGCAAGTTCACGTGCTTGGCCGGCAAGGGCCCCAACTGCGACGACGGCAACCCGTGCACCGTCGACACTTGCGATGGCAAGACCGGATGCAAGAACACCGCCGACGGCAGCCTGCAGGTCGTGTGCTATTCAGGCGACCCCGAGACTCAGGGCAAGGGCATCTGCAAGCCCGGTGTGCAGTCGTGTGACGCCAACGGCAAAGCCGGACCGTGCACGGGTCAAGTGCTGCCCGAAGTCGCCGACCCCTGCGACGGCAAGGACAACGACTGCAACGGGGTCGCCGACCCCGGTTGCGCCCCTAGCTCGTGGGGCCTGCGGTTTGCCAACGCCGACATCGCCGGCAAGGGCCCGAACATGACGGTGCGCGCGGTAGTCGGCGGCAGCCCGGTCGGCGGCAAGTCTGCCGATGGCAAGTGGACGATCAGCTGGGGCTTTGTGTCCTGGCTCAAAGGGTGGCTCGGGTTGTGACCCCCGGCCAATTCAGGTGCAAAATGAATGGACTAGACCAACGACGAGGTAGTCAGATGCAGTGGCAGAGCAAGGTGTGGACTGGGCTATGCAAAACAGGGATGGCGGTTGGCTTGGCGTTGATCGCTGTGCCTGCCCAAGCTGCGGTGCCGACGGTGTCGCTGCTAGAAGGAACGCTGGCGACTGCGGGCGGCGGACCGGCGGCAGACGGCAACTACAGCGTCAAGGTCGCGTTGTACAAAGACGCGGTGGGTGGCGCGCCATTGTGGAGCGAGCAGGCCACCATCGCGGTCAGCAACGGCCAATTTCAGCACCCGCTGGGTTCGGTTGCCGTTGTCAACCAAGCCGTGCTGCAAGCCGCAGCGTACATTGGCTTGGCTGTGGCTTCCGATCCAGAGCTGCCGCGCAAGCCCCTGCACGCTTCGATTTTTGCCGCCCGCGCGGGGGCTGCCGAAGCTTTGGCTTGTTCGGGATGCATCTCGTCGGCCCATTTGGAAGCCCAGTTGGCGAGCGACATCAAGACTGCGGTCAAGTCTGGAGACTTGGCTGACGTCGCCAAGTCCGGAGCTTACGCCGATCTGATCGGCGCGCCGAATCTAGCGACCTTGGTCAAAACCACTGACATCAAGAAAGTCGCGACCACAGGCTCGTACAACGACTTGACCGAGAAGCCGGTGATGGCCGCCCTGAACGCGGCATGCGGCACGGGGCTGTTGGTCAAGGGCATCAAGGCCGACGGCAGCTTGGACTGCGCCGCTGGCGGCGGTTCAACTTTGCCTGCCGACGGCATCAGCCAGGTCACCAACGGCGTGATGTTCAACACCTTTGTCGACAGCATGAGCGGCAAGAAGGACATCCCGATCCCCGACTTCGCGGGCCCTGGCGTCACTGACACGCTCGATTTTCCAGACATCGGCCAAGCGCAAAAGATCTGGATCGACATCAGCGTCATCAACTCGGACATGAAGTCGATCAAGATCGAGCTGTATGGCCCGAACATGAGCTCGCCGTACCTGCTCTACAACGGTGGCCAAGGCGGCAACTCGCTGGCAACCAAGTTCAATCTGGACACGCCGATTGTGACAGGCGACATGAACAAAGACTGGGTCGGCAAGAACATCAAGGGCCTGTGGTCGATCACGGTGCGCGACTTGAGCGACAACACCCCCGACAACATCGACGGCAAGTTCAGCTGGTCGGTCAACATCCAGACCCTGTCGAACAAGAAGCTGCAGGTCAAAGGCGATCTGGTTGTCGATGGCAACGTGTACGTCACCGGTGTCAACCAAGCCGCACAGTGGCCGCGCTACCGCTGGAACGTGCTCAACACCCACGACTACAGCTGCTGCTGGGTCGCTGGCAACAACGCGGCGTTCTTTGGTGGCATCGCGCCGTCGACGTGGACCGATGGCAACGCCCAAGCTGACGGCATGAGCGCCGACAAAAACGTGCTGCGCACCCTGTTCAACAAGGACGGCCGCATCTACCCGAACTTGACAGTGTTCAGCGAGACTACCCCGGCCGGCAGCTCGACCGACGGCAAAGTCGGATTCTTCTTGATGCGCATCAAGAACTCGACCCAAAACGACATCACCTGGTCGCCGAAGTGGTACGCCACTTCCTATGCTGGGTGGAGCGAGCGATCCTCGTTCGCATTCAACGGCGTCAACATGTGGAATTCGGGTGGCAACAACTACGGCGCGCAGTCGCAGCACACCGCCAATGTGACCGTGCCGAAGAATCGGGTCAACACCGCGATCTTCGCGATCACAGCTTCTTCGAGCTCCACCGGCCAGCGCAATCTGTTCTTCGCCTTCCACGGCGACTCGCTGGCGCTGCCCGCCGGCTTGAGCTACGTCGACGACCTCGACACCGCCACCGGCGACTGGACGCAGTGAGCTGATCTCGCCCCGCTGCCGCGGCATGGCCTCACCCCGCCGCCGCACGCGGCAATTCGGGGTGAAGCCGTTTG
>CANMNA010000041.1 GCA_947499075.1 Myxococcales bacterium | reverse complement strand
CGGTCATCACCGTGCCCGCCTACTTCAATGACGCGCAGCGCCAGGCGACCAAGGACGCAGGGCGGCTGGCGGGCCTCGAAGTGCTGCGGATCGTCAATGAGCCGACGGCAGCAGCGCTGGCGTACGGCTTGGACAAGCGGCCCAGCGGCAAGATCGCGGTGTACGATTTTGGCGGCGGCACCTTCGATATTTCGATCCTGCACATGCACCAAGGCCTGACCGAAGTGCTGGCGACTGCGGGCGATACCCACTTGGGTGGCGACGACATCGACATGGCGATGGTTCAGGTAATTGCCCAGCAGCTGCTCCAAGCCGGCATCGACGTCGATGGTCATGCTGAGTTGCTGCAGCGGATGCGCAAGACCGCGATCGCGCTCAAGATTGCGCTGTCGAGCGCTGAATCTGGGACGGTTGAATTGGACCTGCAGCCCGTCCGCGCGACACCGCTGGAGCTGACATGGCACCGAACGGATTTCGAAACACTGGTTGCGCCGATCGTGGCCAGAACGCTGGTCCCCTGTCGGCAGGCGTTGCGCGATGCCGGGCTGCATCCGCGCGATCTCGATGCGGTCGTGCTCGTCGGTGGCTCGACCCGGATTCCGTTGGTCCGCGCGCAGGTAGAGGCGCTGTTCGAGCGCCCGCCGCACGCGGACATCGATCCGGACCAAGTCGTTGCGCTCGGCGCGGCCGTGCAAGCGGACATCTTGACCACCGGGCGGCGCGACATGCTCTTGCTCGATGTGACGCCGTTGTCGCTCGGCATGGAGACCATGGGCGGCGCGGTCGTCAAGATCCTGCACCGCAACAGCAGTGTGCCCGCGACTGCCAGTGAAGAGTTCACCACCAGCGTCGACAACCAGACCGGGGTGGTCGTCCACGTGCTTCAGGGCGAGCGCGAGCTGGTCCAAGACTGCCGCAGCCTAGGCCGCTTCGTGGTGCCGATTGCGCCGATGGCGGCAGGGCTGGCGCGGGTGACGGTGACCTTTCTGATCGACGCCAACGGGATTCTGCACGTCCACGGCCGCGATGTGCGATCCGGTGTCGAGAAATCGCTGGAGATCGTGCCGTCTTATGGCCTGACCGACGACGAAGTCGAGCGCATGCTCATCGATGCCTTTGACTGCGCTGAGACCGACGTGGCCCACCGCCTGTTTGTCGACGAACGTACGGCTGCCGAGCAAATGGTCGCGGCCACCGAGCGCCAGCTCCATGGTCCGGCTGGCAAGCGCTTGGATAGCGAGGAACGTGCCGATATTGTTGCCTGTATTGCCGGCGTTGCCGCAGCCATTGCCACAGGTCAGGCCGATCCGGTGCGCGAGGCGAGCCGCGAGCTCAACGCTGCTACGACCCACTTGGCCGAACTGGCTTTTGGCGTCGCGATCGACACGGCCGCTCATGACGCTCATTTTCAAGCACACCTGGCCGATGGTGGCCGCGACCCAGCCTCGTTCAAGCCTGTCCATCACTGATGGCCGTCGGCGCGGCAGCCGTTCAGGCGGCCCAGCAGGCCCTGCGCAGTTGCCGGCTCTGTCCGCGCGACTGTGGTGTTGACCGCACCGTATCCAACGCCGGGGCATTTTGCCGACTCGATGCCCGCGCTTGGGTGTACAAAGAGCTGCTGTCGCTGGGTGAAGAGCCCGCGATTACGCCGACATGGCTCATCGACTTGGGCGGATGCTCGCTGCGCTGCCTGTTCTGCTCCGAGTGGCAGCATGTGGTCCGGCCACACGACTATGGCGCCGAAGTGCTTGATCCGGATTGGTTTTTTCATGTCCATGCGCGACGCGTCGAGCAGGGCGCGCGCAGCATCTCGTTTGTCGGTGGCGACCCGACACCGAGCCTGCCGGCGATTTTCGCTGCCTTGCACGCGGTGCCAGACGCGCTGCCCGTGGTCTGGAACTGCAACGCGATGGTGGGCGATCGGGCGCTTGGCCTGCTGCGTGACGTGGTCGCCGTGTGGTCGCTCGATGCCAAGTTCGGCAACCCGCGGTGTGCGGAGCAGCTGGCAGGCGTGCGCGGCTTTGACGCCGATCGCGAGCTCCGGCGCACGATCGCAGTGGCCTTGGCCGCGCCCACCCATGCCGGGTTGCCCAGCTTGATCGTGCGTCACTTGCTGATGCCGGCACACCTGGCGTGTTGCACCGAACCGGTGCTGCGGACGCTGGCCCAGCTGCTGGCAGATGTCGCGCCCGACCATGCCCAAGTCAATGTGATGACGACGTTTGTCCCGACAGGCCCGCGTGCAGCCCAGACCCGACTGCCTGAGCTCGGTCGCTGGAACGCGCCCGAAGCGATCGAGCAAGCAGTGCAGCTAGCCCGCGGCCTGTTGGGCGCCCGCTTGCTCGTGGATGGTCGATGACGTCAGCTTCAGTTGGTGATGCAGGAGATGAGCTCGGTCTTGCACTTGTCCTGCATGCACAGGTCGCCGCATTTGGGATCAGACGAACCCTTGCACAGCGGATTGCACGTCTTCAACTGGCACGACAGCAGCGCGTCTAACAAGCTCACGGTCTGGTCGGTGCCCTTGGCGATGCACTGATTGGCGCAGGTTTGGTCTCCATTGCAGGCTTGGGTGCAAGTGATTGTCTCGCTGCAGCTCGCGGTGCCCGGTCCGGTGGCGTAACAGGCAGCAACCTGCGGAATGCAGCTGGAAGACTGTGGTTGGGCCGAACAGCTGATCATCGCGGCAAATTGCTTCTGTGCAGGGAACGAGGCATTGGCGTAGCACTTGGCGCTGATCGTCAGCAGCTTGTCAGGGTACTGCTGAGAGCACGTCCACGTCGAAGCGCAATTAGCGCTGCCGATCGAGGCGTTGGAGGTGCAGGCCAAAAACTGGGTGGTGCAGTACTTGCCGATGCACTGCTCCATGCACGACTTGTCGGTGGCCTGGGTGCACAGTTGGGTGCACACGGCCGTTTCGCAGGTCTGCAATGGCTCAAACAGGAACTGCGAGTACAGCGAGCCGTCTTTGGCCACCTTGTTGATGCACTCGGCGGTCGGGTGGTCGGTGCCGCAAGACTCCTGCTGGTACAAGTACAGCGACAGGCACGAACCGATCGGCCCGCCATAGATGTCGGCATCGGCTGCGTAGGGCAGGTCGCTCGGATAGCCTTGCCAATCAGGGACGATGATGCCATCGGGCAGGCCGTTGTCCGCACTGCTGGCGTCGCTGCTGGCATCGGTTGCGCCGCTGCCGTCGCCGGCGGTGTCGGTGACGCCAGCGTCGTTGGGGCCAACGTCGTTGACGGCGACGTCGCTGATGCTGATGTCACTGGGTAGCCCGTCGGGCGCACTGCTGTCAGGGCCTGCGCCGTCAGGTTGGGCCGCGTCTGCACTGCCACCATCGGCGCTTGCGACGTCATCGGGCGAAGTCGCGTCGCCGGGTGCAGCATCTTGGCCGACGTCGTCTGGTGGAAGCACGAGGTCTGGCTCGGGCATTGTGTCTGCCCCGCCATCCAGCGGTGGCAAGCCAGGGTCGGCTGGGTCGCCGTCTGCTTGCGGCCCGGCATCGATCGGGGCTGTTTCTAAGACGGCGAGATCGGGCCAACCGCCAAAATCAGCCTTGCCATCAAAGGTGTAGACAGAAACATCGGTCGATGATCCGTCGCTGGTCGCGTCCTTCACCGCATCGTCGGGGCCAACTTCGATGGCGACAATTGCGTCTTCGCCTGCCGGGCCGCCATCAGGTTCAATCACAATGACTTCGAAAGGTGCAGCGTCGTCTAGCGTGTCGGGCGCGGCGGCATCCGTAGGTGTTGCATCGACCGAAGCAACTGACGCGTCGGTCGCGCCGGCATCGCCTGTGCTGCCAGCGTCCTGGCTGTCCTTGGCTGACGCGGCATCGGGGGCCTGCCATGTCCGGTACGGCGTCGGTCCACCGTCGCCGCCAACGCCACGGTCGCCTGTGGGATCGAGCGACTTGGGATCCAAGCCGCCGACCACTTTGGGGCCGGTTGCGCCACCCTGAGCGTCCCAATCCGTGCAACTGGCGAGTGCGCTGCAGCTGAAAAACGCCGCAACGAGAAATGGGACAACCGATTGCCGAACGATCATCATGCCAAGCCATTTTCCCGGGTACGGGATGCAGCACGCCAGCAGTGGCACCCTCGATAGATGAAACTTTTCGCGGTGCTGCATGGCGACCGCGGATGCGGGCGCCCGCAGGGTTCGGGGCAGCGTGCCCTGAGTTTCTATTGAGTGAGGTACGCGCAACGGGCGCGCACGTCAGCCGGGGGGTCGCGGCCAAGTCTTGGCCAGATCGTTGATGCTACGCTCTTCGGCTTGCGATTTCGACCACCGCGCTGCCTAGAATTCTGCGGGGACTTTGGTACCCGTGTAGCGACGCTGCCGCTCGCGGCCTTCGCGCTTTTCGTTGTTGATTTCGAACTGGCGCATGATCTTGTCCACCGCGGCATCGACAGCCTTGGGCAGCCGCGCATGGAAGGCCCGCGCCACAATCTCCTGATCGCCGACCAACGCGACGGTCACCGCAAATCCCACAGCCTGTTCCTCGGTGGTCACCCGGGCATTGACCGGCTTGCCCCACCTCGCTTCGATCTTGCCGAGCTTGACTTCCAGGTGTTTGCGCACGAACGCTTCGTTGCGGTCGGTGCGGTTTTCCGGCGACAACTTGTTGACGACAGTCAGTTCCATGAAAACCTCCGGGATGTGGTCAGCCACCCGCCCGCGTCTGCGGTCGCGGTAGCCAGCCGCCTAGATTGAGCCTACCCCATTTTGTGCGGCAGGTGTCACCCGAAATCGACACGCTGCAAACTTTCACGGTCGCCCTTTGCCCGCGGGCGCTGTCGTCGCCGTTGGCTCAGGTGCCAAGCCAGCGTGCAGCGCGGTATCGAAGAGCTCGGCGAGGCGCACATAGCCTTGCTTGGTCAAGTGAACGTGGTCGCGCGTCGCCAGCCCCGCGGCTTGCCAGCTCAGCATGGCGCCCGCGCCGCCCATCGCCGCCTGCGCATCCCAGTGGCCACAGCCCAGCTCCGCCGCGACCTTGATCTGGGTTGCGATGACCGCGGGCATGCGCGGCAGCGTTGTCCAGTGGCCGCTCTTGTCTTTGCCCAGCCGATCGGTGGGACCGACAATGATGCACGCCGCCTGTGGCGCTGCTTTGCGCACTTGGGCCAACACTTGGCGCCAAATCTGGGCATAGTGCTCCTGGGTCTGCTCGACTTCGGCGACATCATTGGTCCCATAGGCCAATACCACCAAGTCCGGTTTCCGCCACGCGACCTGCTGGGCCCACGGCTCAAAGGCCCAGTGCTGCAAGATCCCCGCCTGCATGCCCGGTATGCCCAGCTGGTCGACCACGACGCCGTGCGTGCCCTTTTCGATCACCGCGCCATACACCGCCACGTTGCCGTTGCCCACTGGCTGCAGCCGCACAACGTGTGCCATGTCCGGCAGCTGCCATTGCCGGCGCTGCACGGCGACCGGCCCTTTGGTCGCGATGATCTCGGTGGTCCCATCGATGGTCAGCGTGAGGTCGCCCCCCGCCGGGTCTGAGCGCCACCACAGCTGTAAGTGGTCGAAGCTGCGTCCGCGCAGGCTGCTCTCTGTGGTGCGCAGCTCGGCAAACTGGGCCGGGTCGCCACTGTCCATGCGCACGCCAGCCAAGCCGAAGTCGCCAATTGCCGCGCCATCGACTTGCAAGTGCCGAGGTGCCAGCCATCCCGGGCTAGCTTGGACGACAATGTCTTGGTGCCGGTAGCCGATGTTCCACCGCGACGGCAGCACAAACCCGTGTCCGCCTTCGCCGTAGCGCTCCTGCAGCCGTCGGCGCAACTCGCCGGTCCACAGGTCGGCGGCCGTATGCGACGCCCCGTAAAAAGCGATGCGCGCGATCGCCTTGCCCGCCACCACCGCGCCAAGCGCCGCATGCCACTGCGCCAGCGCTTTGCCTGAGGGGTCACTGATCGCGGTCGCGATGCCGAGGCCCGCCTGCACGGGATGCAGCCGCGGGTGTGCCATCTTGGTCTTTGCCAGCGTCTTGCGCAGGTGGCCGGGCTTGCCTTGGCCAGCGAACGCCGCAGTCGGCCACAGCGCCAGCGCCAGCGCCAATGCGCAGCGTAGGGCAGCAGTGGCTACGCTGACCCGACCGCCGAATTGGTGCCCAAAGTCCGGGTTATTGCGCGAAGTTGCTGGCAGCGAAGTTCCAGTCGACCACGCCCCAGAAGCCCTCGACGAACTTGGCGCGCAGGTTCTTGTAGTCAATGTAGTAGGCGTGTTCCCAGACATCGATCGTCAAGATCGCGGTCATGCCGTGCTTCATCGGCAGGTCAGCCGGGCCGGTCGAGGGATGGATGACCAGCTTGCCGCCGCCATTTCTAGCCAGCCAGCACCAACCGGAGCCGAATACGCCGACCGAGGCCTTGGCGAACGCCTCTTTGAAGGCGTCAAACCCGCCAAAGTCGCGATCGATGGCCGCAGCCAGCTCGCCGGTGGGCGCGCCGCCGCCGCCAGGTGTCATGCTGTTCCAGTAGAACGTGTGGTTCCAGGCTTGGGCTGCGTTGTTGAAGGTGCCACCCGAGCTGGTCAGGATCAGCTCTTCGAGCGACTTGCTCTCGTCGGGCTTGCCGACGGTCAGGTTGTTCAGGTTGGTGAAGTAGGCGGCGTGGTGCTTGCCGTAGTGGAACTCGATCTGGGTCTCCGACAGGTACGGCGCGAGCGCGTCTTTGGCATAGGGCAGGGCGGGCTGGGTGAAGGCCATGGCATCCTCAGGGGTGTACGGTGGTGGTGGGCGCGCGCAGACAGGCCCGCGGCCAATGGGCGACCAAATAAGTCCGATTTGGCAAGCGTGTCAAGCGGCCGATCTTTGCGCGATCCCCCGCTTTGAGCGCATCTCTGCCTCACTGCGTCGCTTCTCTCGCTGCGGCGTACCTGAGTACGCCTCGCTCTTTCAGCTCCTTGTTCCTTGATCTGCATCTCAAATCGGAGGCCGCGGGAGATTTCTGTGGGGAATTTGGGCTTTGCGCCACCGCTGTCGCAGTTCAGACAGCCTCGATCAGGCCGGACTCCCAGCGTACCACCCGGTTGCGGCCCGCCGCTTTGGCCCCGTATAGCGCTTGATCCGTTCTCTCGACCAACTGCGCGCTCTCGGTGGCGTCGCTCGGAAAATTAGCGATACCAATACTGACAGTGACTTGGCCGATAGGCATCCCCGAAATGGTGTCGAAGTTGTGGTTGGCCACGACCAAGCCAAGCCGGCGCGCCACGTCAACCGCAGCGTCCGGCGTGGTGTTGGCCAGCAAGATCGCGAATTCTTCGCCGCCGTAGCGGGCAATGCGGTCCGATCCGCGCAATTCGTCCCGCAACAGCCGCGCCACCTCGCGCAGCACGATGTCGCCCACCGGGTGCCCGAAGGTGTCATTGACCCGCTTGAAGTGGTCGATATCGCACATCAGCAGCGCCCATGGCCGCTCGCCACCCAGCGCCGTGAAGTTCACAAGCTCGTTGTCAAACGATCGCCGGTTGGCGACTGCCGTGAGCGGATCGACATGCGCCAGCCGCTCCAGCTCCGTCACCGCTTCGCGCAGTTGCGCATTGACCTGGCGCAAATCGACATTTTTGGCCTCGACCTCCGCTGACCGTTCCGCGACCTTTTGCTCCAAGCTGTCGGTGTAACGCTCGATCTCATTGGCCATGTGATCAAAACTGTTGGCGACTGCGCCCAATTCGTCTTGACGTTGCCAGTTCAGCCGCACATCGTGGCGACCATCGTGAATGGCCTCAGCCGCCTTGGCGAGCTCTTGCATGGGCCGCACCGCCATGCGCGAAAAGGCGGCGTACGTGACCGCCGCGAGCAGCGCCGCCACGGAAAATGCCAGTGCCAACACGTAGCGGCGCGAATGCGCGATGCGCGCCTCGACCATGCTCAAGTCAAACACGCCGACCAAGGTGCCCCAGCGCAACCCCGAGACTGCAGGCACGGCGACAAGCAAGTGGACCCGAGAACCCGGGCCACTGAGCCGTCGCCACATCGGATGGCGCGACTGAACGGCCAAGGTGGAGAATTGCTGAGAAAGATCTGCGGGATACCCCGGAATCGGCGGCGGGCCAAGTGCGTCAGTTGATCCAGCGACGGCCCGACCGGCGCTGTCCAGCGTGACCACTGCGACCAACTGCACGTCTTGGCCTGACGGGCGCACGGCCTCAGACAAGTAGCCGTCGAGGCGATCGAAGGTCGAGTCAGCGACGGCGAGCGCGGCAGGCACTGACAACATCGCCAGCATCCCGGCCGCGCGATCGCGCGCTTCCTCACGGTAGGCTTGGGCCGTCGCCGTCACCGACAATGCGCCCGCGCCGCCAACGACCACCAGCAAGGTCAGCGCGACGACCCCAGCCAGCCGAGAACCCAGCTCATGCCGATGGCGCATCGGCTTGGCCTGGGCCACTGCCAAGTCACCGGCCATCGGTCGCCTCGCTAGCCAACTCTGCCAGCGCCACTGGCGCGACAAGAGCCGGCACTTGGCGCAGATGCGAGCGCACGCCGTCGTACACCGAGTCGTCGGCCGGCAGCCACCCCGAGATGGCCCAGGTCCCTGCAAGGATGCGCCGGCCCTCCTCGGTCCGGTTGCTGACGGCTTGAAAGGCCCAGCCAATTTTGGCGACTGCGGCCCGGCTCAAGCCCGTCCGCACGGCAACGGCGTCGTAGGGCAGGCGGCCACACTTGTGAATCACGCGCACAGTGTTGGCCAACCCGCTGTCCTGCGGCCGGCAAGCCCTCGCCAGCGCACCCGAGGCGACCGCCGCGACATCGGCTTCGCCGTTGATGACGGCATGCAGCGCAGCATCGTGGGTGCCAAAGAACTTTTGTTGCGAAAATAGCCTGTCCGGGTCTAGCCTGGCGGACGTCAGCACCCGCCGCGGGTAGAGGTAGCCCGAAGCCGACAACGGATCGACCCAGGCCACGCGCCGGCCACGCAGGTCGCCCAAGCTCCGCGCCGGATCATTCATGCGCACCACCAAGTAGGCAGAGTACTCGGGCGACCCTTGCGAAATCGCGCGCGCCGCCAGCTCAATGCCCGGGCTCAGCTGCCGGGCCTGCACATACGACAGCGGCGACAGCATGGCGATGTCGACATCCCCATCGACTGTCGATGACACCAACGCCCCATATGTCGTCGATGTGACCAACTCTATCGGCACACCGAGCACGCGCGACAAGAAAGACACCAATGGCGCCAGATCGCGGCGCGTCTGCTCGTCGTTGGCATAGGGCGAAACGCCCAAGCGCAGGGTCCTTTGGCCGCCGATATCCGCTGGATCGAGCAAAACTTGCTGACCTTGCGGCGGCTCTTGCGGGTAAGGCCGGCCACCGGCAAGCAGCCCCGCCGTGTCGTCATCGGTACACGCGCACAGCAGCAAGGCGAGCACCAGCCACACCCTGACACCGCATATCGCAACCGATCCGATCCCATGGAGTTTGGCCAGGGCCACAACGCTGCTGCCTTGGGGCACCGAATCGTCCATGGTTGGATCGTGTCACGCGGGCAGACTTGGGGTCAACTTGGCTGGTGGCGGTCGCCCCTGAGCGACGCAACGCCGAGCGTCTGCTGAGACGCGCAACGACGGCAATCCGGTTAGATCGTTCTCAACCTTGTTGCGTCCAAGGCCGTGGACCTTGCCGAGTTGCGTATGGCCCGCCAGCCCAATGCCGCACATCAGACCGAACCAGCGCTGCCGCAGCGGCCACGCGTATTTTGCTCGGATAGCTTGCCTTGGCCCGAGTTGGGACGCTACGGCCTGTCGACCGAAGACGCCCAAACCTGGCTGGCCCAGCAGCAGTTGGCCCACGCGTCGGTCACCCCACCGGTGTTCGCGGCCGCGCTGATCACGGCCGCAGGCTTGGTCGCGCTGTTCTTGTGGATGGGACCCGCCCGGCCAGCGCCACCTGCGCCTGCCGTCGCTGCCGTTGCCGCTACGGTGCGACCGATTCGGGTGGTTGCGCCAAAGGCCGCCCCCGCATTCAGTGCTGGCCCTTTGGGGTCCGTTTTCTCGCGACCCAACCCTCTTTGATCACCGTGGGCGCGCGGGTGAACACCAGCGCTCCGGCTGGCACGTCGCAGGTCACCGTCGTGCCAGCACCGACGTAGGCGCCGTCGCCCAGCGTGACAGGCGCGACGAGCTGGGTGTCGGAGCCAATGAACACCCCTCTGCCGAGGACTGTCTTGAATTTGTTCACGCCGTCGTAGTTGCAGGTAATCGTGCCGGCGCCGATATTGCAGTCTGGGCCGATCTCGGCATCGCCTAGGTAGGACAAGTGGCTGGCCTTGGCCCCAGCCTGCAAGTGCGCCTTTTTTGTCTCCACGAAGTTGCCGACTTTGACCTTGGCCTCGAGCACGGTGCCCATCCGCAGGTGCGCAAACGGTCCAACGTGGGCATCTGGGCCAATCTGCGCTTCGGTCGCCACCGTATAAGGCAGCACATGGGCGCCCGCTGCAACTGTGACATCGGTGAGCACGCTGCCGCGATCGATCACCGCGCCCGCAGCCACCGTGGTCTTGCCGCGCAATTCGACGCTCGCCCCTAGCGTGCAGTCCGCCTGCAACACGACGCTGGTCTCGATCCGCGTCGACTGCGGATCGTGCAGGGTCACGCCCAACAGCATCCACTGCCGGTTGACGCGATCGCGCAAGATCTCGGTCGCAAATGCCAGCTCGGCCCGGTTGTTGACACCCTGGGTCTCGCGGTGGTCCGGCAGAATGTGCGGCACCCCCGACCGTCCCATTTTTGTGGCGACCGCCAACAAATCAGTCAGGTACAGCTCTCCTTGGGCATTGTTGGGCTGCAGCTGGGGCAGCGCGGCAGCCAAGAACGCGCGGCTCGCGCACATCATGCCAGCGTTGATCAACGTGGTCTTTTGCTGCTCTGTGCTGGCGTCTTTGTGCTCCACAACTTGATCGATTTGGCCTGCGCCGTCCAGCAGCACGCGCCCGTACCCCGTCGGATCTGGCAGCACGCCGACCAGCAGGGACAGCAGCCCCTCGCCGCGCGCCAACCGCAGCAGCTGCAGCGTCGACGTCGTCAGTAGCGGGGTATCCCCATACAGAATAAGCACCTCGTCGCTGTCCGTCCATATCGGCTCGGCACATTGGACAGCATGGCCGGTGCCGCCTTGGTGCGGCTGCTCCACACACGCCGGCTCGACGCCCACCGGAAGTTCCGCGCGATGCCGCGCTGTCCACTGGGCGACGTAACTCTGGACGCGCTCCTTGCCGTGACCCGTCACCACCGCGATCCGTGTCGGCGCCAAGCGGGCCGCCGCCTGCAGCACATGGCCCAGCATCGGCTCGCCCAGCAGGGGATGCAGCACCTTGGGCAATTGGCTGTACATGCGCTTGCCCAGCCCTGCCGCCAGAATGACCACTGCCAAATTCGTCGCGCTCATCATTTCCTCACTTTGTTCATCAGGTTTTGTCGCCAAAAAGCCAACGGCCGACATCCTGTTGCCAGCATGCCGGCCGTCGCCGAACCTTCGCGCTAGGTCCTTGAACTATTCCGCCGCAGTCACTTCCAACGTCACTTTCGCAACGACGTCGTGGTGCAGCTTGATCGTGACCGCGTACTCACCGATCGCCCGAATGTTTTCGGGCAGGCCGATGTCGCGACGGTCAATCGCAAAGCCCTTCTCTTCCAACAGGTCAGCCACTTCGCGCACGGTCACCGTGCCGAAAAGCTTGCCTTCATCGCCGACATGCTTGCCGATCGTCAGCTTGAGGCCATTGATCTGCTTGCTGTCTTCGGTAGCCTTGGCCCGCGCCTTGGCCAGCCGCGAAGCTGCCACCCGCTTGGTGTGGTCCATCTGCTTGACGTTGCGGTCATTGGCCATGGTGGCCAAATTGCGCGGCATCAAGAAGTTGCGGCCGAAACCGTCGGCTACTTCGAGCACATCGCCGATCTTGCCGACGTTGGGCACATTCTCACGCAGAATCACTTTCATGGTGCCCTCCGGTTAATCAGCTGTGGCGCTGGAGTACGGCATAAACGCCATGATGCGCGCGCGCTTGATCTCCAGCTGCAGGCTGCGCTGGTGTTGCGCGCACACGCCGGAAATGCGTCGCGGCACGATCTTGCCACGCTCCGAAATGAAGCGCTTGAGCATGCTCGGGGTCTTGTAATCGATGTACAGGGTCTTGTCGGCGCAGAACGGGCACACCTTGCGGCGGCCAAAGCGGCGTTGACGTGGCGCTGCGGGCTGTTCAGGCTTCATACGACCTCCTCGTCGACGATGTCATCGTCATCATCATCGCCACGGCGGCCACGGCGTTCGTCGGACCGGCGCAGGTACTGTTCTTCTTCGTCTTCTTCGCGCTCCGGCGTCAGGCCCTCGACGCGCTTGCGTTCGGCCTCGACGTCAAAGTCCGTCAATTGCTTGAGCTTGGACAGACACACCGTTTGGTAGCGGATAATGTCTGACGAAATGCGCAGCTGACGCTCGCACTCTTTGACGAACTGGGGATCGGCGATGTAGCCGAAGTACCAGTAATTGCCTTTTTTCTGTTTGGCGATCTCGTAGGCCAGCTTGCGCTTGCCCCAATCCGCCAGCTTGATTTCCACCCCGCCCAGCGTCTCGAGCGACTTGAGCAGACGTTGGTGGATTTTCTCCGCCACCTCTGCATCGAGATCGACTCGAGTGATGAACAGCGTTTCATACATTCTGACTAGCATGACGCTTATTGCTCCTTGTCAAAATTCCCCTTGGTACCGCAGTTTGCGACCGGCAACGTGCCGTTCGAGTCTGCGTTCGCCCGCTTGTTTCGCCGCCAGCTCAAGCTGAGGGTCGACATCGCGAGCAAGGAGACGAAGCCAGGGCACTCCCCAGGCCTCGCCAAACCGGTGCTGGGTCGAGCCCGCCTGCCGGTTCGTTCGGTGCGACAACGCCGGTGGCATTGGCGGCTACGGTTTGGCTTTGACAGCCGCGCCGTTGTGGGTGTTCATGGCCGTGCGCACACCCAGACACACCACATCTTCGATCGCACGCACAGCGCGATCGACCAGATCAGGCAACTCGGCCCGTTCACTTGCCCCAAAGGGCGACAGCACCCAATCCGACACCGCATCTGCGCCGCCCTTGAGGCTGCCCTCGCCACTGGGATCGGCACCCGGCCGGCCAATGCCGACGCGGACCCGCGCGAAGTCGGTGGTGGCCAACTGTGCTGCGATCGACCGCAGCCCATTGTGACCACCGTGCCCGCCGCCCATCTTGACCTGAATGCGCCCGAACGGCAGATCGAGATCGTCGTGCACGACCAGCAAGCTCTGCGGCGGCATCGCGAAGAACGCCGCCATCGGCTGCACGGCATGACCACTCAGGTTCATGTACCCCAGCGGCTGCAACAGCAGCAGATCGAGATCAGCTCCCGGTTTGGCGATGCGGGCCTTGGCGAAATTGCTGTTGAATTTTGAAGACCACTGGGCGCCCAGGCGCGCAGCCAGACGCTCGATAACCACAAACCCGACGTTGTGACGGGTCGACGCGTACTGCTTGCCTGGATTGCCAAGACCAATGACGGCGCGGATTTGCATCTCGCTGCCGACGGCCCGGGGCGGCTCGTGCGCCATCACACCCACACCAACCTAGGCCGCGCCTACTTCTTGCCGTCTTTCTTGCCGTCGGTCTCGGTCTTCTCTTCAACCTTGGGCGCAAACAGCTCGAAAATCTTGAAGGCTTTCTTGTAGACCGCTGTCACACCGGCCGGCAGCGGCATCGTCTCGATCGTCATCGCGGTGCCGTTCTCAAACGACGTCACGTCGATGTCGACCAGCTTGGGCAGCGTGGTGGGCGTGCACGCGACTTGGACGTAGCGCGTGATCTGCTCCAGACGTCCGCCGGCCTTCTGCCCGAGCGACCGACCCGATAGCGTGACCGGCAGCGTGACGGTAATGGGCGTCGCCGGGGTCACCGCAAAAAAATCGACGTGTTTCAGGGTCCGCTTGACCGGATCCAGCTGAACTTCCTTGCAAATCGCCAGATGTTCCTTGCCATCGATCGTGACGTGAAACAGCTGATTGCGCCCAAACGCGCTCTGCAGGCCCTTGCGGACCGGCTGCGGATCCACGGCGATCGAGCGGCTGGCCAGGCCGTTGCCGTAAATCACCGCGGGCAGCAGGCCAGCGCGGCGAATCTTGACAGCCACATCACTGCCCGAGAGATGACGCGGGCGGGCGAGAATTTGAACGGTATCCATGTGTTACCTTGCTTGCGGTGCCGCGGGCAGCGGCTTGCGATGGTGCGCCAAATTGGGCGTTGGCTGCTGTTGCGATGGAGCCCAGCGCAGCGGGCGCGGCAGTATAAAGGACGCACAGTTGGTGTCAACGCCGATTCGCCCGGCCCAAGGCGACGTGGTTGCAGCGCCACCAATTGCGGCTACACTGCCCGGCGCTGGAGGGCATCATGGCGCATTCGGTAGAGTTTGAGCAGTTGGTCGACGACGCCAAGTCGCGGGTCCGCGAAGTCTCGGTGCCCGAATTTGCCCAGTGGCAGGCATCTGGACGCCACGCCATCTTGATCGACGTCCGCGAAGATTTGGAGTGGCAAGCCGGTCGGGCCCAAGGTGCCGTCCACCTCGGGCGCGGTGTGATCGAGCGCGACATCGTTGCGGCAGTGCCCGACAAGGCCACGCCCGTCGTGCTGTACTGCGGCGGGGGCTTTCGGTCCGCGCTCGCGGCCGACAACCTGCAGCGCATGGGCTACAGTGCCGTGTGGTCGCTGGCCGGAGGATGGAAGGCTTGGCTCGCCGCTGCCCTGCCCACGACCGCCGAGTAGCCGGCCGATGGCGTATTGCGTACTGCAAGTGCAGACGACCGCCCACGGTGCCCCGACAGTGTGCGGCGTGCAAGCAGACAACGTCGTGCAGCGCGACGGGATGCTGCAGGTGCAGTGCGACAATCGGGTGGTGTATAGCGCCCCGCTCGATAAGGTGATCGCCCATGCGTTGGTGCCAGATCGGGCGGCTGCGCTGGTGACCATGCGCGACTGGCAGGGGGCGCTGGCCCACAAGGGTCGGCTGGGTGACGAGCACACGGGCATCCGGCCGGCTGCGGGTCGGGGCCATCAGGTTGGTCAGATGGTCGAGTCAGTGCAGATTGCGCTGGGCGACCGGCACGTTGAGGACAAGGGGTAACAGATGGCGCACGACTCGTTTGACATCGACCGGCCGCTGAGCGCGGAGGAATCGGAGACTCTGGTTGCGTGGCGGCGTCAGTTGCACGCGCAGCCGGAGCTGTCGCTGTGCGAATTCGATACCCAGGCAGCGGTGCGTACCGCTTTGGTCTCCATGGGGTACCAGCCGATCGCGGTCGGCGGAACGGGTCTAGCGGTGAGCGTGGGCACTGGATCTGGGCCTGCGCTGCTGCTGCGCGCCGACATGGACGCGTTGCCGATTCAAGAGGCCACCGGTCTGCCATTTGCTTCGCAGCGCCCGGGAGCGATGCACGCCTGTGGCCATGACGCCCACACGGCGTGCCTGCTGGCGGTGGCGCGGCGCTGCAAGCAGCACGAGACGCAGTTACCTGGCCGCCTGGTCTTGGCGTTTCAGCCGGCAGAAGAGAACGGCCGTGGGGCGCTGGCGATGATCGACGCCGGTCTGCTCGATGGCCGCTGGTGTGGCGACCCGACGCTGCAGGTTGCCGCAGCGCTTGGCCTGCACGTGTGGTCTAGCCAAGGTGTGGGCACGGTCAGCGCCGTCGCCGGGCCGATCATGGCCACCGTCGATGAATTCAAGCTGGTCGTGCGCGGCCGCGGTGGTCACGGTGCGCTGCCGCATCAGGCAGCAGACGCGGTGGTCGCGGCGGCGGCGGTGATTCAGGCGCTGCAGACGATCGTGTCGCGCCAAACTGACCCCTTGCTGCCGATCGTGGTCACCGTCGGCAGCATACACGGCGGCATGGCCTTTAACGTGATCGCGGAAACGGTCGAACTGTGCGGCACGGTGCGGTCGTTTGATCGCGCGCTGGCTGATCGCCTGCCGACTTTGCTCCCGCAAGTGGCGGCCGATGCGGCCAAGGCCTATGGCGCGACGGTGTCCGCTAACTACCAGCGCAACACCATTGTGCTCAACAACGACCCCACGCTCGCCGATCTGGTGGCGACAGCTGCCGGTCGGTGCAATCAGGTCCTGCACGTCGATCGCCAGATGCGGATGATGGGCGGCGAAGACTTTGCGTACTTCGCCCAAGCCGTGCCAGCGTGCTTCTTCTTTGTCGGGTGCGGCTTGCCAAACGGCACCAGCGAGCCCCATCACTCGCCGCGGTTTGTCATCGATGAAGCTGCACTGCCAATTGGCGCCGAGGTCATGCTCAATTCGGCGTTGGCCTGGTTGGAAACTGCGCCACGCAGCGGCTCAGCCTGAAGCCAAGTCGCCGCCGGCTCGCTTGAGGTGCACGCGCAAGGCTTTGGGCGAGACTTGCAGCGCTGCCGCGGCCCGATCCGGATCGTCACCATTGTCTGCCAACGCGCGCTGCACCTCAGCGGGATCGAGTTGATGCGCCTTGCGCACCAGCGGGCACTGATCAACCAGCAAGTACAGTGAGCTGCGGGTGATCCCGAGCTCGCGTGCCGTGCCCGCCATCTGCCAGCGGTTGCGGCGCAGCGCCGCCAGTAGCATGTCGTCGCTGATGTCGGCCGGCGCCCGCGTCGATCGCGCTTGCTCGACGGCAGCGACACTGTGGCCTGATCCGCAGGGCGTTAGCGCCGCTTGCACACTGGCCACAATCTCCGAGGTCGAGCGATCGAGGCCGTCGATGACCAGCCGCCGCGCCACATTGAGCAACTCGCGCACATTGCCGGAAAACGGGTGACGGATCAGGCGCTGAAACACTTCGGGCGGCACCACCGGCTCATCAGGTCGAACATGCAGTCTGGGCGGAAAGGGCTGGCGGCTGCGGGCAAATTCGATGCGCAAGAAGTGGTACAGCAGCAGGCCCAGGTCTTCAAAGCGCTCGCGCAACGGTGGGACTTGCAACCGGTACCGAGACAGACGCTGCACCAGCGGTACACGCAGGCGCGTCTCGAGGTCCTGTCGGTCGGTCGCCGCCACCACCCGCACTTGCACCCGCCTGACCCGCCGATCGCCCACGCGCTGAATCTCGCCGCTCTCCAGTACCCGCAGCAGCAGCGCCTGCGCGTCCGCGCCCAGTTCACCGATCTCGTCTAAGAAGATGGTGCCGCCGTCTGCACGGGCGAAAAAGCCGTCGTGGTCGGCGGTGGCACCGGTAAAGGAGCCTTTGACGTGGCCAAACAGCTCTGAGTTGGCCAGCGACGCCTGAATTGCACCGGTGTTGACGGCAACAAACGGGCCACTGGACCACGGTGACGCTTCATGCAGCGCTTGAGCAATAAGCTCCTTGCCCACGCCCGATTCGCCCTGCAGCAGCACCGGCACTGGATGCCGGGCGACCTTGAGCACGCGGTCGCGCAGCTCGGCCATCAAGTGGGAGTGACCCATCAACAAGGGGTAGCGCGTGCTCAAGTCGAGCGCAGGATGGCCGTGCAGCAGCAGCGCGACGTGGCGACCCAATCGCACCACAACGCCGCAAGCCAGCGCATCGATGGCGACGTGCCGCGGGCTTACCAGCGGCTCTCCGTCGATGTGGCACGCCACGCCACCTTCCGGTGGCCGGATCTCCAGGGCATCACCAAAGCGCACCAGCGACACCGCGCGCCGGCTGACATGCGGATCGCCCAACGGTTCGCGATCGCCGCGGCCCACCAGCGCAAACAGCGGCTCCAGCCGCGAAACAGCCGCGTAGCTGAGGTGAAAAGACAGCACCGCCTGGGCGCCAATCATGGCGAGGTCGGGGTGGCTCAGCACCGTCAATGTCGGCGACACGACGTTGGGCCGCAGGCCGGTGACTGGTTTAAGGAACTGTCCAAGTATAACTTGGACAGTTCGTGCTTGCTAGGTGGGTCGCAACCGCGATCCCCCGCTTTGAGCGCATCTCTGCGTCACTGCGTCGCTTCTCTCGCTGCGGCGTACCAGAGTACGCCTCGCTCTTTCAGCTCCTTGTTCCTTGATCTGCATCTCAAATCGGGGCCCGCGGGAGATTTCTGTGGGGAATTTGGGACCCCGCCGTTTCTAGCTGTTGTCGGCGTCGCAGCTACAGCCGCAGCACCCGAATCGCCCGCCCGCTCGCCGTCACTGCGGTGTCCCAACGCGGCCGTTCCGCCCACGGTACGGCGTTAGCAGCAGCACGGCGGTCGAAAACCACCAAAAACCCAGTCGGCAAGACCAGTCGCCCGAGGTAGGCCTCGAGTTGCACCAGACCCGCCGCCAGCGGATCCGCCTCATCGGTTCGCCACACCTTGACCTCGATCGCCACCCGCTGGACTTGCCGCTTGCCGTCCACCTCGTACGGCCAGCGGATACACAGGTCCAGCCGTTTGCTGCCCAGCGCGTACTCGCGGTCGATGTAGCCGCCGCCGTTGATGACGCGCTGGAAAAACGCCTGAAGGATGAGCTGGCCGGCCGCTTCGTTGTACGGCTGGGTCCGCACCATGTTCTCGGCGCCTTCGCGCCAGAAATCGAGGAAACCCTCCATCAGGCCATCGATGTCGATGCGGCCATCGGCGAGCTGCCACGGCCGATCGGACTGCCGAATGAACTGCTGGGCCGCCCAGCTGAGTTGGCGCGGGATCACTTCTCGGTAAATCGGATTGGCTATGTCAAGTCCAATCAAGGGTTTGCGGTCGATTAGGCCGAGATCCTGGACGTACTGAATGTCGTCAGGAGGCACACTCATGTCGACGTCGAGGCCCGCGACAATCGGCAACATCACCCGCTGGACGCGATCTTCGCGCAGGCGCTCGGTCAGGCTGTCCAAGTGGGTGGCGCGGCTTTGGATCAGGAGTTCCTTGGCCTTGTCGATGGTGTCGGCGGTGATAGTCTGGGCGCGGTCGGGGACTAACTTTTCGACACTCTGTCGCGCCAAGGCGTTGACCAACCACGGTTGTCCGCGGGTCAGTTCAAATGCCAAGGCCAGGGCACCAGGCGTGAAGGACTGACCGGTATCTTCAGTGTGCTGCAGGTACAGCGTCGCGACTTCAGCCGCCGTGAAGCTTCTGAGCGACAGCGACTCGGCTTTGATATTAAACGGCGACGATGTGCGCAGGTTTGGCGAACCACCCGATGCC
This sequence comes from Myxococcales bacterium, assembly GCA_947499075.1. Classification (GTDB taxonomy): domain Bacteria; phylum Myxococcota_A; class UBA9042; order UBA9042; family UBA9042; genus SXRM01. The sequence goes on along the minus strand of CANMNA010000041.1, from coordinate 6,753 downwards.
ATCTTGTAGTCGCGGACGTCGCGCATGCCGTAGATGCCCAACGAGTGCGGAAAGCGATGCGGCCGCGTTTCGTAGCCGGACCGCAATTGGCGCAACACGGAAATCAGGGCCTCGTCCTGCATCCCGTCAATTTCATCGAGAAACAGCACAACGGGCAGAGGGCACGACTCTGTCCACTGGGACAGGTAATCCTCAAGCGGCGAATCTGAGCTCGCAACGGCCGCACGTGGCGGAGGTTGCAGCTGCGGCGGTAGCGCCAAGCCAGCCCGACGCTGAATATTCTCGACGATAATTCGGCTGGCGGCGGCTGGATTGTGCGGCTCGACGGCGGCGACTTCGCAGGTTGCGTGTAGCGCAGCGTAACGGCCGGTGGCGGTCAGCTGGACGGCCAGCGCCATCATTGAGGTGGTCTTGCCGCTTTGCCGAGGCGCATGCAGGACGAAGTAGGCCTGGCTTTCGACGAGCGCGAGGACATCGGGCAGGCGCTCGGCGGCGGGGAGCATGTAGTGCAGCTCGGCTCGGCAACTGCCTGCGGTGTTGAAGAAGCGGGGCATTGAAGGACTCGGCCGCAGGCGGGGCGGCCGAGCGAGGGTAGCACGGGTGGCGCAGAGGCGCACGCTGAACGTGGAAAATGCTGTAACTGCTGGAGTTTAGCTCGGTCAGCGCGCCCAGACGTAGCCGAAGGCGGGGAACAAGCCAGTCTGGAAGCTCCGAATCCCACCGACCGGAGCCACGAACCAACTATTATTGTATCAGGATTCGTAGCAGCCCAAGCCGATGACGGCATGGTTCAGGCCCTTGCCATCTGCAGCGTCGCTGATGCGCAGACCGATGCGCACCTTCGAATAGGGCAATTCCGGCGGGTTCACGCCCTCGCTCCAGAAGCCCTCGTGCGTGGCTGGCATGCCCGGTAATGGCTTGGCCCAGGCGGCGTAGCCATGCGAACTGGCCACCGGGGCCTTCATCAACGCCAGCACGGAGAGCCCTTCGGCGTCAAAGCTGAGGTTGCGCACCGCAGCTCCTGTGCGCAAGCCGACGCGTAGCGCCTTCAAGGGCAGGTTGGCGTAGCTCGCAAGTTTGGCCTGGGTGGTGTCATAGCGCGGCTGGTCGGTTCCGAATGGCGACGGCGAGAACCAGTGCGGCGACGAAAAGGTGAAATTCTGCGAGCCAGCGTCGGCCTTGAGCACCAACGTCCAGCCGCCGCCGTCGCTGCTCTGGTCGCACCAGGCGGCGAACGGTGGCACTGGCCCGCTGCCGCCATCGGGATCGAGCTGGAAAACGCCACTTCTGACCCCGAGCGCCGCCGACTGCAGGGCCTTGCACGACGTGGGCGGCGGGACGCATGCGCCGCTTTGGCAGTAGCCGGGCGTGCTGTCGCAGGGCAACGCGATGGTGGCCGCCGCGTGATTGCAGGCTCCCTTGTCGCAGCCATCGAGCGTGCACTCGTTGCCGTCGTCGCAGTCACTGGCGCCGAGATCCAGGCAGCCCTTGGCCGCGCTGCAACTGGCATGGCCCCAGCCGTCTGTGCGCACAAACGCTGCGCTGGGCAGCCCGCCGAAGTCTGCCTGCGCGCCAGCCGCCAGCAAACCACCCGAGAACTTGGCCAAAGCATGGAAGCCATCTTCGCCGAAAGCGCCGCCCGCGGTGCGCTGGTAACGGGTGTTGCCCCAGGCGTCGATGTCGAGCAGCCACCCTTGGGTGGCAGTGCCCTTGCCTTGGGCGCGGCCGGCGAAGGTAACGCCGCCACCGGAACCTTCGATGGCTGCGAGGAATTCATCGGCTCCGGCCGTCCCGTAGGCCCGGTCGTCGGCCAACTCGCCGATGCCGACCAACCGCACGAACCAACCATCGTTGCCGCCCTTGCCCTTGCTGCCGGTGACGCCGGCGAGGCCGATGTCGCCGTTGGCCAGCGCGACCACCGCGTTGAACTCGTCTTTGCCGACGCCGCCGTAGGTGCGCTGCCATTTCACGACGCCACCACCGCTGTACCGAGCAACCAACCCGCCGTTGGCGCTGGCTGCCCAGCCCGCCATGACGAAATCGCTGCCGGCCAATGCCGCCGTGTTCCAGCTATCGTTGCCAACGAGGCCACTTTTGGCCGTCCACTTGCCGGCCAGAGCGTTATCTGTCAGCGCCACAAAGCCGTCGTCCAGACTCGTGGCGTCGATATATTGGCGGCCGGCCAAGAAAAAGCCACCGCCGGGTGCGGCGATAATCGCGTGGTAGCGACCGAGAAACGTGGCGACGCTGATTGGCTATGGCCCCAACGCGGCTCAGAAGTACGTCACTATTTGGTTTCGCAACAAATTCAAGGTGGCGGATCCGACCAAGCTGCAATGGGTCAAGCTGCGGCTGCGGCGCGACGACGGGTGCATCGTGCGCCTCAATGGCGTGGAGATTCAGCGCTTGAACTTGCCGCAGGGTCCGGTGGGGCCGACCACGCTGGCGGGCGTTGCGCTGTCGGCCGGCATGGAGAGCAATTGGGTGACGACCTATGTCAATCCGGCGGGGACGGTGGCGGGCGAGAACGTGTTCAGTGTCGAGGTGCATCAGGCGGCGGTGACATCGCCGGATCTGATTTTTGAGGCGGAGTTGACGGGGATGGCGATGCAGGGGCCGTGACCTGGGATACGGTTGGCGCGGTAGCTGCCGCGTGTGGCAATGCCGATCGCCTAAGGCATTCCCATTGGGAACAAATAGTTTGGACCAGAGGCCCGTGCCGCTTGTCCGCCGGCCCAACGCCAACTAAGCTCATCCAAGGACCCCATGGGGTCGCGAGCGGATCCGGACTTGGCCACACCCCAACTCAACCTGTTCCATGGTGACCACTTGGCGTCGACGCGCTTTGCCAAAGCCCTGGCGGCGGGTGACCTGGGTGCAGCCTTTGACGACGCTCCGCCTGAGCTGCAAGCCGAAGTGGGGCAATTGGCGCTGGCGGCGTCCCAGAAAAAGCCCGCGGCCCGGCTTGACGCGCTGCGGGCGCTGGAGCCCAGCGACTGGCCTGTCCAGCTGAGGTCGGCGTGGCATGTGTTGATGGCACGGACGCTACTGGCGCAGCGACCGCGACCGCCACTGGTCCATCTGCACGCGGCGCGGCAGTTCTTGGCTGCTGATTTGCCTGCCGAAGCGCACCAAGCAGTACTGTCGCAGCTCGCGTGCGCGCCGGCCAACGCCCTGGCATGGCAATTCGCGGTGGCGTGGGAGGGCAAACGCGCCGCCGCCCGCTGCGCCTTTCACGGTGGACCCGGGCTACCCGAGGTCGCGGTATGGATGGCAGCCGCCGAAGAGGACGAGTTGGGCGACGATCCCGCTTGGGCCTTGGTCTACGCCGTGCTGCTGGGACACCTGGCCGCAGAAGAACTCGACTGGGCCCTGGCCGCTCATGCCGCGGGTGCGCTGCCGCAGTTGCCAGAGGTCGGCGACCCGCGGGCATTTGGCGATTGCCTCGTTGCGGCCGAGCGGGCGCGGCTTGCTGGCGACGTCGATGTGCAACTGCGGGCCGATGCCCGCCGCCAGATGAGGCGGATCGCGCCGCTGGCGTTTGAGCGGTACATGCGGCGATTGCGGGGCGAGTAGGAGCGGGCAGTGCCGTGGACAGCGCGCGGTGGCGGCAGATTTGGCGGGCGAATCGCTGGTCTTGGACGGGCGCAAGGCCAAGTGAGTGCAGCTGCGCTTTTTCTTGTCATAGATTTCAGCTAGTTGACCGCCAAGGTCGTCCGCCGATTCGAAAATCGAGACGAAGTTTCATCCCGTCGCCACAACGGGCTGATTTGCCGACAACAACCCACGCGATCCTGTTCCCGTATTGCAAATCATAATAAGGGTCTTGGCCTTAAGTGGCCAAACGACGCGGCGAAAACTGAGGGTCACTGGCCTGCGTCGCATGGGTGGTATTGGAAGCGAGCGGTCGGCCCCAATGCCGTTCGGTTAAGATTAAACATTTCATTTTCAGCCTATTGCCGAGAGGAGTTTCAGCAACGAGTCCGGCGCTGCCGAGGACGCCCAGCGGCTGAAGCCGCGGGCTACATCTACCAAGCCCCGCCTGCGCGGGGCTGAATTTCGCCGCTGGGTAGGTCAGCCTTGCGCAGGCAAAGCTTTGTAATTGTTGCCCGCGGCTTCAGCCGCCGGGAGAAATAGTCGGGTCGCCGTCCGTCTGGTTCGTTTCCGCTGACCGGTCACAATCATTTATAATTTCGGTGTTAACTGTCACGGGTGATTGTTCGGCCGGGGTTCCTGTCAGTCCAGCGCGTTGCTACGCGCGGTCAGCGCGGTGAAGTCGGAGGAAGCTTGAGAGACATGTGACGCCGACATCGAGACAACAGCTCAATGTGAAAACTCTTTGCGCGATCCTGTTCGCGTGGGTGGATTGGCTATCCCAAATTCCCCACAGAAATCTCCCGCGGCCCCCGATTTGAGATGCAGATCAAGGAACAAGGAACTGAAAGAGCGAGGCGTACTCAGGTAGGCCGCAGCGAGAGAAGCGACGCAGTGACGCAGAGATGCGCTCAAAGCGGGGGATCGCGGCTATCCTATGCACTCGACTAGGGCCGACCGGCGTGGTAGCGTGCCGGCTTACCCTGGCCGGGCTGGTGCGAGCGGGATCGGAGGTGGATGCGAACTGCGGTTCTAAGGAACGGTCAAGGAACAACTCGATCACTTTAGTGCTGCAAGGAGCGGCGAGTCGGCTGTCAAGCCGCGAGCTTGCGATCCACCGAGCAAGCTGGAACTGCCCAAGTTATTCTTGGACAGTTCCTAACGTACCTGAACAGGGGCGAAAAATGAGGCACAAGGACAAACAATCAGGTAGCGAGCTAAAGAGCCGGGTAAGCATCCCGGTCGAGCTGCCACCGTCGTTGCCGTCACGCGGTCCCGGTGCGCTTGCACCTACGCGCGGGTTTCGCCCCGGCGAGCGGCTCGGCGAGCTCGCCATTGCGCTTGTTGGCGTCGCCGCCACCGGCGCCACCTTCTTTGCTATCCGCAACGCCGAGTACGAGAGGATCAGACTCGGCTTCGAGCGCGAGACGGTGCGCTCGGTCGACATCGTCAAGCAGCAGCTGGTCGCTTCGACTGACGTGGTGACCGGCTACGCGAGCCACCTCGGGATCGTGGCGGGCGATCGGTGCCGCTCGCACAGCTATGCGCGCGAGGTGCTGGCGAGGCACCCGGCCCTGCGCGGATTGTCGTGGAACACGATCCTGGCAGGGCCCGAGCGCGCGACCTTCGAGCTCTTGCAGCAACGCGAACGACCTACGTTTCGCATCACCGAACGAAACCCGAGTGGCGCGTTCATCGCCGCGAGCGAGCGCGAACGCTACGTGGTCGTGACCTGCATAGAGCCGCTCGCCGGCAATGAAAAAGCGATCGGTTTCAACCTGACGAGCGACCCGGTGCGCGCCGAGGCGATCGAGCGAACCCTCGCGACCCGCGCGCCCGCGGTCACCTCGCGCATTCGGCTGGTGCAAGAGCCCGCCAAAGCGGCGAGCGTTTTGTTGCTTCAGGCGGTCGTCGACCACACCACCGGCGACACGGTCGGCTGCGTCTCGGCCGTACTGCGCATCGACGACGTGTTTGAACGCACCCTCGGGACACTGCAGCCCGGCTCGAGCATAGGCCTCTATGACGATGGCAGTCCCTCCAAAGCTGCGCTCTACCTGCTCGGCGAGGAATCGGGCGGCGAGGGCGGGCTCGCGATCGACCTGCCCATCAACGTGGCCAATCGTCCATGGCGGCTGCGTGGCGAGATCTCGCGCACCGAGATTTTCGGGCGCATGTCAATGGTGCCGTGGGCGTGGCTCCCGGCCGGCTTGTTGCTGACCTGGTTCGCCGTGCGCACGCGGCGCTCGGAACGCGCATCACGGGCGCTGTTGCGGAACGTGCTGCCGGCGCACATTGCCGACCGGCTCGAGGGCGGGCCGCACAGTCTGGCCGACCGGCACGAGCAGGTGACGGTTCTCTTCACCGACATCGTCAACTTCACCGGCATCGCCGCTCGGCTCGGCGCGGACGACCTGGTGCGGTCGCTCGACGAGCTGTTCTCGTCCTTCGATCGCATCACCGACGAATACGGCCTCGAGAAAATCAAAACCATCGGCGATTCCTACATGGCCGTCGCCGGTCTCGATGACCAAGGCGACTCGACTTTTCGAAGCGTCCGCGCGGCGCAAGCAATGGTGGTGCAAGCCGAGCGACTTGGGCTGCCGGTGCGCATCGGCATGCACGTCGGGCCGGTCGTGGCCGGGGTGCTCGGTCGACGCCGGCTAGCCTATGACCTGTGGGGCGACACCGTGAATGTCGCGAGTCGGATGGAATCGTCAGGGCTGCCAGGCCGGATCGTGCTGAGCGACGAAGCTTATGTTGCCGTGGCCGGACGCATCCGCTGCGAGCGACGCGAAGCGCTCGCGATGAAGGGTCTTGGCTCTCGGCTTTCGTGGATCGTTCTCATCGAGTCGGGCTTGGACATGAAGACGGGGGGATAGGAGGCCCAAAGCACATCGCCTCCGACGCCACCAGCAGAATTCGACCGCTTCTCGCCACCGGCCCGTCCGGAAGCACCGCCGCACCGCAGTGTGCCCGACTCCCAGCGCCCGTCAACCGCCAAAACCGTTCGGGCGCAGATCGAATCGAGTGCACGCCCTTGGCCGCCTTGAGATGCGGCTTGGCGCGGGGCATTCACAAGAAAAAGGGCAGCAATATTAGCAATTCATCGGTTGACGCGGGTGTGCGCTGTGAAACCCTATGCGGTGGAGACCGCCA
>CANMNA010000040.1 GCA_947499075.1 Myxococcales bacterium | reverse complement strand
GACCCTGCCTCGCGGCAACGCCCTTGCGCTTCGCTACGGGTTCCGGGCTTCAAGCCCCGAGAGGACTTTCACCTCCAAGTTGGCGCCCATGCCGGACGCACTAACGGCGTCGGCCTGCGCCGACGCCCAGCAGGATTCTGCCATGCCGGACAATCACGTCTGTGTGTACGTGCACCTAGTCTGGAGCACCTGGGTTCGGGCCCCCTTTGGTCACACCAGCGGTTCAGGCCTGGCTACATGGTTTCTTGGCCGACGAGGCACGGCGCCTCGGATCCCGGTTTGGCAGGATCGCCAGCGCACACAGGCCGCCATGCAGGCCACCGCCGACGATGGCGACGTCAAAGTCCACCGGCTACTTGATCCAGTCGGCCAGATAGCCGCGGCGCGGCACCGACCACAGCGGCTCGCCGCGCACGTTCCAGTTCGAAAGCAGGCAATTGGCGGCCAGAAAGCCCGAGGCCACCGCGCGCTCCATCAGCCCTGACGGCAGCGGGATCCAGGTGTAGTCGCCCGCCAGCGTCACCGTCGGCTCAGGCGTGTGGACCCGCGGCCGCCGCGCGCCGGAACCCACCGGAAAGGCTGGCGAATCGTGGAAAACGCCGTGGCTGTGATGCAGCACCTTGGCGTCCTTGGTCTCTGGATAGAAGTGATGCAGCTTGGCGATCATCTCGTCGCGCACTTGGTCCGAGGTGTAGTGGGCCGGCGCAGCGTACGCGTGAATTTCGACCTCGCTGCCGCCCGTCCGCGCCGCCCACTGCGCGCTGGTATCGGCCACATAGTTGTAGACCGCAATCGAGTCCAAAATGCCGCCACCGGCGATCGCTGCGAACACCGGACGGTCGGCGCGCACCGGCCGATCGAACCAAAACCGCTGCACTGCGAAGTGATTGGTCGCCCGCAGCGCGCCCACGTTGCCGCGCCACTCAGGCGTACCCAGCCCAACCGACGCCGCCACAATGTCGCGCACCGCCACAGCGGTCGCCGCCAGCACCACGCCATCACAGCCAATCGGCTCAGTCGCAGCGTCCGGCGGCAGATCCGCCGGGCGGGTGTGCACCACCCACTTGTCGCCCGTCTTGTCGATCCGCACCGCGTCGGTGCCCAACCGCAGCGCGCATCCCAACGGCTGAAGATAACGCGTCAGCGGCTCCCAGATCGCGGTATGCAGCGGCTGATCCAGGGCATCAAAGGTCAGCCCCTCGGGGTTGTGGGTGAAATAGAAGTGGTAGTACTGCAGCATCTCGGCCGCCGACAGCTCGGCCTCCGGGTTGAAAAAGCTGTGGGCGAACACATCAAAGATCATCGCCCGCGCTTGCTTGGGGACATTGACCTCGTCTAGGAACTGCGCCGCCGACACGCCGTCCCAGCGCGCAAAAGTCTTGTCCTGATCGTAAGCCAGCATCTCAAAAGCGTGCCGAAACCCGATCTTGAGCAAGTCGTACCAGTGCAGCACCGGACTTTGGCGGACCATCGCCATGATGTTGGCCGGCGGAAACCGCGGAATGTCGACAAACAGCTCGAACTTACCATCGGGCGCCAGCACCGGGTAATCGGCCATCGGCACCAGCATGCGCAGCCGCGGGTCGATCCGCTCGAACAGCTTGCGCAAGTTGTAGTACTGCCGAAAAAAGGCGTGGAAACCGCGCTCCAGTTGGACCGGCGTGCCATCGGGCAAGGTGCTTGCCCATCCGCGGGCACGACCACCTAGCTGATTTTCATGCTCGATAACAGTGATTTTTGCGCCACGCTCGGCCAAAATCGTCGCCGCAGCCATGCCCGCCAGCCCGCCGCCAATGACCACGATGTGCTTGGGGTGCTCCAGCCGACGCAGCACGCCCGGATACTGCGGCGGCACCAGCTCTTTTTGGATAGGCGGCATCGCAGTGGGCCTATGTCAGTACGACCAGATGAAGTCGACGGTTGGCCACACTTCGTGCGACCGCACATAGTCGACCTGCGCAAACCCTTCGGCGTCGGTCGTCACTTTGCGCTGGTGGCGGTCCAGGTTGTAGACCATCGCGCCCAGCGTCAGCCGGGTGTGCGCACCGGTCGCGACATCGACGCCCAAATAGGCGCTGCCGGTCCAAATCGACAGCGGATCGTCGTCGGCACGGCTGGTGTAGTAGCCACCCAGCTCGCCGCGCACCCGCAGCCAAGTCGTGACCAACTGGTCGTAGCTGACGCGCAGTTGGCCGCGGGTAGCGCCGACATAGGGCGCAAACTGCAAGTCAACCGGCGCCCAGGCATCAAGCGGTCGCGCGGCCTGCCCTGAAAATGCGATTCCTTTGGCGACTTCGGCCCGCAGTGTCAGAGCGGAAAAGCCATCTTTGCCATCGTGGCCGAACTGGCGCGAGCCGATCAGGCCCAGCTTGGGCACCGCCATCCATCCCGGTCGCTGGCACCACTTGGCCATCGCCGGATCGAAGGCCGTCACCTTGCAACTCGGCACCAAATCGCCCGAGAAGCCAAAGGGCTTGGCCATGCGCGTGGCCGGCGTCGGCACCGCCAGACCCAGCACCGCCGTCCACTGCCAAGCCTCGGGGCCATCGCCCGCGATCGGCACTTTGATATCGGCATGGGGCGCAACCAGCGCCGCCAGCGGATGGATCTCGAGCTCAAACCAACGCAAGCCGACGCGCAGCGGATTGAACACACCGACTTGCCACGCGCCCGGCGCCAACGCCTGCGCCGTCTCGCGCGGCTGCAGCGCCGCATACGTGTACGACTCAGCCTGAGCCGTGATGGGCAGCACCAGCAACATCAGCGAGAAGCCCTTGATCCAGCGCTGCATTACGGCACCTCCCAGGTGCCGATGATCGGCGCGTGGTCGCTCAACCGGACCAGATCGGACTTCAAGACGGGGCCAATGCCCTTGTCGCCGCCGATTCTTTGGCCCGCTTGCTGGCAGACGTCGGTGGAGCCCGGCACCCACGTTGTGCCCTTGGTGGCAAAGATGAAGTCCAGCGTTCTGTTCCAGAAGCCTTTTTCGCCCTTCTCGTTGACTTCATCGGGGCCCAGCACCGTGTGGGTGAAGTAGCGTTTCTGGTCCAACTCGGTCGCGCCATAGCGCTCAAGCGCGATGAACGGCACCAGCTTGTCAAAGAACTGCTGCATGATCTCAGGGGTGTACGGCGGCTGCTTGTAGTCAGCGCCACACACGGCGGTTTCGCGCTCGTCCATAAAGCCCAAGAGGCGCGCGGCTGTCGGCGGCAGCTCATTGAAGTCGCCGCCCACCACCGCCGGCAGCTTCTCGGCCTGCATCAGGTCAAAAATCTGCTGAATTTGCTTCTGCTTGGTCTTGTCATTGTCGTAGGCCTCGGTATGCACGCCGTAGACCGCAACGCGGGTGTTGGGCCGAACCTCGATCTCGACCCGGCCGATGGCGCGCTTGATGTAAAACATCTTGGTCAGGGCGTCCTGATCGCGGCGATCCTGCTGACGGATGCGCTCGGCCTTCTTGATCGGGTACTTGGAGAAGATGGCGTTGCCCAAGCCGATGCGGCCTACGCCCTCGGACGCGACGTACTTGGCGTCCCAGCTGGCGGTGTAGATGGCGTAATTGAACTTGGTGTGCTCGAGCACACCGCGGACCATGTCGTAGTACGCCGACCGCCGCGAATTGACTTCGATCTCTTCGGCGATCAGCACGTCGGGATCGAGTTCGTTGATCGCCGCATAGATTTTATCCATGTTGGCGGTCACTTCGGCCGAGGACATCTGGACCCGATCGCCCCAGCAGTCAAACCAGAACGGAATCCGTCCGGCACCGTACTTGATGTTCCACGCCACGACTTTAATCTTGCTGGGCGCGGGGTTATCCGGCGCAGGCACCAAGGTGGTGCGTTTGAACACCGGCACGTCTTCGCGGATAAAGTCCTGCGGATCGGCCAGCGGCTCACAAGCCACGGTGGTCAAAAAGAGCAGCAAAAGGGCAATTGGACGCACGGCGACCTCCACGTCCGTACGGTTGCGCGGATGAACGGCGATGTCAACTTGGGATCAGGGGCCGCCGCTCTACAGCAAGTCGGTCCGGCCCAGCGCGGTCACTTCGGCCACCACCCGCCGCACATCCTGGCTGCGGTCCAGCGGCAGCACCAGCGTTGCGTCGTCAGTCGCCACAACCGCGACGTTGGTCATGCCGACCACCGCCACCAGCGGCCCCTTGCTGATGATCACGCAATTGTGGCTGTCGATCGGCAGCACGGCGCCGTGGGTGAAATTGTCGTGGCCATCGGGGCGCAGGCCCAGAATCGAGTGCCAAGTGCCGACGTCGCTCCATCCGGCACTCAAGCGCACCACCCGAATTGCGGTCTCGTGCTCCATGACCCCGTAGTCGATCGACACATTGGGGCAATGCGGAAAGGCGACCTTGAGCACCGCTTGCCACGCCTCGCCACCCAGCGGATAGAGCTTGAGTTCCTCGAGTTGCTTGCCAATTTCGGGCACATGGCGATCCAGCGCCTGCAGCGCCCGATCGGCGCGCACCACAAACACGCCGGCGTTCCACAGGTGGCGACCGCCAGCCAGGTACTGCAGGGCAGCGTCGAGGTCGGGCTTTTCGACAAATCGCGCCACATCGGCGACGTCGAGTGCAATTTCGCCTGCGAGCTCAATGTAGCCGTAGCCCGTCTCAGGCTGGGTCGGGGTCACCCCCAAGGTCACGATGTGGCCCTCGTCGGCATGTTCGGCCGCCAGCACCAGCGCCCGCTGAAAGGCAACGGGGTCCGCTACCCAATGGTCGGCGGGCAGCAGCACCAAAATCGCGTCGGGCGCCAGCTCCTGGGCTGCCAGCGCGGCCAACGCCATGCACGGCGCGGTATTGCGCGGCGCGGGCTCGCCAATGACCAGGCCCGGTGCCAGCTCGGGCAGCACCTCGCGCACCGCGTGGACCAGGGGCGCGGCGGTAATCACCAGACGGCGCTGTGGGGGACAAATCGGCGCAATCCGGTCGATGGTCGCGCGCAACAGTGTCTGGTCGCCAAAGAATTTGAGCAGTTGCTTGGGCTCGCCCTTGCGCGACAGCGGCCAAAAGCGCGTGCCGGAGCCACCGGCCATCACCGCGCAGACCAGCCGATCTTGTACTGCAGCGGGCACCGGGTTCACCCGACCGGCAAGATACGGACGTTGGCGGCGACCTGCAACGGCGCTGCGGTCTTGGCGATCACCTCGTCCACCGTGGTATCCGAGGCAATTTCCTGCAAGACCAAGCCGTTCGGCGTAACATCGATGACCGCCAAGTCGGTGACAATCTGGTTGACCACCCGCAAGCCCGTCAGCGGCAGCGCGCACTCGCTGAGGATTTTGGGCTCGCCGCCCTTCTCGGTGTGGCTCATCACCACGATGACCCGGCGGGCGCCGGCGACCAAGTCCATCGCGCCGCCCATGCCCTTGACCATCTTGCCGGGGACCATCCAGTTGGCGAGATCGCCGTTGGCGCCCACTTGCAGCGCGCCCAGCACGGTCAAGTCGACATGGCCGCCGCGGATCATCGCGAATGAGTCGTGCGAGCCAAAGTAGGCTGAACCGGCAATTTCGGTGATCGTCTGCTTGCCGGCGTTGATCAAGTCGGGGTCTTCGTCGCCGTCATACGGAAACAGACCGATGCCCAACATGCCGTTTTCGCTTTGGAGCACCACGTCCATGCCGGCCGGGATGAAGTTGGCGACCAGCGTCGGGATGCCGATGCCCAAGTTGCAGTAGAAGCCATCGCGCAGCTCTTCGGCGACGCGGGCGGCCATTTGTTCGCGGGATAAGGGCATTGCGGGCTCGCTGCGGCCACCGGCCGCGAGGGGGCAAACCGTGCTACGGCTTGGGCGCGGCGTCAACCGCTGGCGGCGGGGCCGTGTCCAGGCCAGCGTATTTGCGCCACGCCAACACATCAGGCCCCAGGTTGCGTCCCGTAAGATTTTCAAGCGCGTACACGGTATTGGACACGATCTGGTTGTCAGAGTCTTGCAGCAGCGGCACCAACTCTGGCACCACGGTGCGGTCGCCCAGCTTGGGCAGGGTCCGCAGCAACAGGATCTTCTCTGCTTTGCCGGCAGCAGGCAGCCGCGCTGCGAGAATGGCCGCCGCGCCCATCGGCTTGAGGTGCCCGAGGCACTCCAGCAGGGCCGGCAGCTCGTCGGGCTGGGCGCCACCTGTTTGCACGGCCGACAGCAACAGCGGCGCAGCTTCGGCGATCGCGTGGCGCGCGGCGAGCTGGGCCGCATCGGCCCGCAAACCCGGCATCGCCGCCGCCGCTAGCACCGCGGGGGTCATCCACGGCTGCCACGCCGCACCCATCGCGTCCATTGCCGCGCCGGCAAGCATCGGACTGGGGTGATCGGCCAACAACGCCGCCAAGGCCGCGCCGGCTGCCGAGGCTTGGCGGGCAAGGGCCCGCAAGCACGCAGCACGCACTGGCACCACGGCACCGGGCTGGCCGGCGATCGTGAGTAGCACGGCCTCAGTCGACTTGTCGCCAATGGCACCTAGGGCGCGCGCGGCTTCGGCCTGCACTTGCGGCAGGTGGTCGTCCTGCACCAACTGCAACAGCACGGGCACGGCTTGCGCTGCGCGCAGGATGCCCAAGCTGCCGATCGCCAACAGTTGGGCGTGCGGCGAATTGCCGGGCTTGGCCAGCTCGAGCAGCACCGGGGTCGCGCGCGCGTCGCCCAGGCGCGCTTGGGCAGCCCGCACATCGGCCACTTCGGGCTTGCCGGCCAGGCGCAGCGCGGCCGTCTGCAAGGCTTCGCTGTGGTCGCGGGCATCGAGCAGGGCCAGCGCCAGCGCTAGCTTGGCCGTGACCGCGGCCGATGTGTCGGCAGCTGCGAGTCGGGCGGCCAGCGCCGCGACTTCGGCCTTGCGCGAGGCCGCCGCTTGCTGCAGGGCCACACACGTGGAAAATTCCAACGGCTCGCAGGCCGCGACTTCATCGGCGAGATCGGCATAGGCGACCGCCGGCAGCGCTGCCAGCACCAGACTGAACCAAACCCATCGCAGTGTGTTGATCATCGGTCGCTTCTCCAATTCAGCTGCGGCTGGCCAATCGCAGCGCCGTGCGCTTGCGGCCCCAGCCACCAACGGTTTGTGTCCGGCGCAATCGTAGCGCCGGTCGTCGGCCATGGTGGGCTAGCCCAGCCGGGACAAGGCGTCTTTGGCCGGCGCAAACTGCGGGTCGATCGCCAGCGCTTCGCCCAACAGGTTCTTGGCGGTCGAGGCGTCGCCGCGATCGCGGGCATCTAAGGCCTGCGAGTACGCCACCAGCACCGACTTGGCCACTGGCCTGGGGGCCCGCGCCGCCGGCCGGGGGCTCGCCGGAAAGCTAGGCGGCCGCACGCTGTCCAGACCATCGCGCAACAGCGCTGCCAACTGTTCTTCCAACTGCAAGAAATCTTCGAGCTTGCCCTGGGCCCGCCCAGTTTTGACAAAGGCGCCGGTCTCTACGTGGACGACGTGGGTCTCCAGGCTGACCTTGCCCATAAAGTCGATGATTCGGCCCAGCACCAGGTACTGCGCACCCAAGAGTTTGCCGACCTTGGCCGCGGTCGTCGGATCGAACTTGGCGGACTTGTGTAAGTTTTGCTCTTTGAGCACATCTTCGAGGCGCTCGCGCTCGACCAGCACCACGCCCGACAGGCCGGCCAAGTCGGTGATCAGCATCTGGGCCAGACCTTTGCGCAGGGGCTGCAGGTCTTCAATTTTGCCTTCGTAGTCGAAGTACAGCACCGCTGCCCGCACGGGCGCCTTGGCACCAGCGGCTACCTGAGGCACCGATTTGGCTGTGGGGCCCTCGGCGGCGCGGGTCTTGTCGGGTGTCGCGCCCGTCGGTCCCGCTGGCGCTTGCGCGACCCGGGTGTGCGCGGTCAAGAACAGGAATTCGCCTTCGCCCATCCGCGCAAACTGCGGATGCTGTTGGGCTTTGAACTGCTGCGCCGCAATCTGGGCCACGTTGGGTTTGACAAACGCCGCCAACTCATCGGTGGTGACCAGCCCATCCTTGTTGGCGTCCGCGCCGCCTTGCAGACCTTGCAGCAAGAAAAACGTAAAAAGGCCATGGCCTTGATATTCATGAGCCTCCTGACCGGAGTTGCCCGCCACCAAGGCTACCCGCACCGGCCGCTGCGTCACGTGCCGGACATAGTCGCGGGTTTCGGGCGAAAGCCCCACCGATCGCGTACCAATTGACAGCCCTGAGTAGCAGGCATCGGCGACGTACAGCACGTGCTTGGACTTGTACTGCGCGAACCAGCGCTGCAATTCCGCCATTGAGATCGCGGTGCTCGCGGGCGAAGCGCGCTTGGCTTCGACAGGCATCAAGTACCCCATCGCGCTGTCGCCCTCGCCGCGCGATAAGCCATGGCCAGCAAAATAGATGAGCACGCGGTCGTCGGAACCGACTTTGCTCGGCAGGCGGTCGCCCACCAACTCGGTGATCGCCGCGCGAGTGGCGCCCGCGTCGGTCAGCAACGTGACGTCAAAACCTTGGGCTTGGAGGTAATCCGAGACCTTGGTGGCATCGCGCACCGCGCCACCCAGTCGCGGTAGATCGCCGTACGCATCGATGCCGATGACCACGGCCCACGAGCGCTGATACAGCTGCAGTGGCCCGCCGTCGTCGGTCTGGTAGGCGACGGATGCCCCAAACCCTTCGGCGCCACGGGTCTGGCCCAGCGCTGACGTGGCCGCCAGCAGGACCAGCAGCGCCAGCCCAAGGCCCAGCGCCCGGGCGGCCATCGCTAGACTGAGCCCTTGCTGCGGGTCACGGACTTGCTCTCGGCCGTCTCGATGACGGGCGGCTCACTCTGGGCCGAGATCGGGCCATTGGAGACATAGGGCACCGCCTGCCACTCTTTCCACTTGCCGTTTTCGCGCATGCGCATCCGCGTCGGCGCAAAGCCGCGGTGCTCCAATTGACGGACAAATCGCTGCAAGAGCGTATCAAAATCAGGGGCTTCACGAATAATGAACTGAATCACCAAGTGAAACGGATCGCTGCACTGCGTCTCCGCAAACAGCTTCTTGCGCTTGCGCTCTTCGCGCTCAAATACCGTGACCTGAAAGATGAGGTCGCGGCCCAGCTTGCTGGCTTCCAGTTGAAATCGCGAGTGTTCGCTGATCACGCCTTACCTCTGCACCAGCCAGACGACCGCCACCATTGTGGGAACGGTGGCGCGCGGCTGTCAAGGACTCGGCAGACGGCGGCCCGCTGGGATTTGGATTGACACGCTGCCGTCATGCCCCTAGCATGCCGCCCCCTTGCGGTCACCCGACCGCTGTTTTTTGCCCGCCGTGTCGCTGCAATTCAAAATCGCCGACTTGACGCCCGCACCGCAGCACCACACCGCGATGCTGGCCACCGCGTGGTGCGCCGAACGCGCGGGTGATGTCTACACAGCCTGCGCGGCGGAGCTGCCCGTCGCGCTCAAAGTAAGCAAGGCGGCAGAAGTCATCGAGATTTCTGGCATGGCTTCAGGACGGTTTGGCTTTGCATGCAGCCGCTGCGCCGAGCCGGCTGAGCTGACAGTGCGCGCAGAATTTGAGCATCGCTTCGTCGGTCCTGGCCAGCTCGATGCCGGCGACGGCGAAGTGGACGCGTTTGACGCCGACCCGGACGTCAGCGAACACGACGGCGTGCACGTGCTGCTCGATGATCTGCTGATCGAGCTGCTGCTGATCGAGCTGCCGGCAGTGCCGCTGTGCAGCGAGCAGTGCTTGGGGCTGTGCACCCAGTGTGGCACTAATTTCAATCAGCAACGCTGCACATGCCAGCCCAAGGCCGACCGCGTGTCGCCGTGGGCGAGCTTGGCAAGCATCACGGTGGCCGACAAACCGGTGGCGTAGGCTCACCGGTTCGGCCCGTTCGGAGGTTCCCATGGCAGTCCCCAAGAAAAGAATGTCGCGCTCGCGCACAGGCAAGCGCCGCGCCAACTGGGACGTGATCACCGCGCCCACGCTGTCGACCTGCCCCAACGTCAGCTGCAACGCGCCGGTGCGCCCGCACCGCGTCTGCGGCGCGTGTGGCATGTACCGCGGCCGCCAAGTGCTTGCAGCCAAGACGCCCGTCGTGGACACCGCCGCCGAGTGAGCCCAATTGTCTGGGGTCAGTCAGCCATGCGTGTCCACCTGAACACTGCGTGCACGCCAAAGGCGACAACCGCACAGTGGTTGATGCTGGGGTTGTTGTCTGCGTCAGCGTGCGCAGCAACGGCACCAAGCGGCACCGGTGCAGGCGCCAGCGACGCTTCGTCCGATGGCAAGGCGGCAGTTGGTGCAACGCTGAGTTACTCGGTCGAAAACAGCCGCACCATTTTGCAATGGCCTGAAGACGAGTGGCCGTTCCACTGCGTTCGGCTGAGCCAGCAACTCAGCGGCCAAGCCAAGGTCGACATCCCACTGTGCAACAAGATCGAAGGCCGCAACAAGATTGTGGTCGGCAACGCCGTAGGCGCAGGCGTCGATTTCACGTGGGACGCGTTTAAAGCGCTGCGGGTCGGCCCCATCAGCTGGTCACTGCAGGGCGGCGACAAGTTTTGGGGCGTGACCCCCAAAGACGTTGGCAAGGGCACCGCAACCGTTGGCCCGCATTTTGGCGGCCCGTGCCAAACCGCGACCACCAAGGCCACTGGCCTAGACGAGTGGCACTTCACGGCACCGGCAACGCTCGATGTCACGGTCGCGCTCGGCGAAGCGGCGCAAAACAGCGTCGCCATCATCAAGCCCGACATCCTGGTCGACCACGTGACCGCCAGCGGCAACGCCGGCAAGGGCGGCACGATCAAGTTCAAGTACACCATGACCCAAAAAGGCATGTACATCTTTGAAGTCAACAACACCGGGGGCGGGGCGATCTTGAACTGCGCGGTGTACGTGTCGGCAGACTTGCCGCTGGCCCCGGTCGAAGTCGGCGGCGGCGCGGGTCTGGCGACCAACCCCAGCGAGGCCCAGTTGACCAAGTTTCGCCAAAAACTGTTGGACCTGACCAACGGCGAACGCGCCAAAGTCAACTTGGGGATGCTGGCGCTGGACGACACGCTCAACAAGATCGCGCAGTATCATTCTGAAGATATGGGTGCCAACAAGTACTTCGCCCATGTCTCGCCCAGTGGCGAAGGGCCGGGTGACCGCGCCAAGAAGTTTGGCTGGACCAAAGGCATCGGCGAAAACATCGCGTCGAACCTGTCGGTCGAAGGGGCCCACAACGGCTTGTTTTGGAGCGCTGGTCACCGCGCCAACATCTTGGGCAGCGGCTACAAAGTGGTCGGCTTTGGCATCGCCAAGGACGGCGGCGGCAGCAACATGCTGGTCACCGAAAACTTCGGGGACTGACCCAGCGGGCGGTTGGGCGACCCGGCAGGAGATGGACATGCGCATCGCGATTGCCTCAGACCACGCCGCCATCGCACTGCGTCAGGCACTGGCCGCACATTTGGGCGAGTTAGGCCACCAGATCGACGACTTGGGCTGTGACGAAGGCCAGCGCGTCGACTATCCGGACTATGCGGCGGCGGCCGCTGGCGCGGTCGTCACCGGCGCCGCAGATCGCGCAGTGCTGGTGTGTGGCACCGGCATCGGCATGAGCATCGCTGCCAACAAAGTGGTCGGCATTCGCGCAGCGCTGGTCCACGACGTGACCACCGCGCGGCTGGCCCGCGAGCACAACGACGCCAATATCTTGTGCCTGGGCGCCCGGGTGGTGGGCCCGCTTGTCGCGGCCGACTGCGTCGACGCCTGGCTGGGCGCAGCCTTTGATCTCAGGCACCAGCAACGGCTGACCAAGATCGCGGCCATGGAGTAAGTCGAGCGTGCGCTGCCCAGCTTGCCAGCACAGCGATACCAGCGTCGTCGACTCGCGGACCGTGCCGCAAGCCGACGCGATCCGCCGACGCCGGATCTGCGATGGCTGCAGCCACCGGTTTACCACCTACGAGCGGGTCGAGCTCCAGCTGCCACTGGTGGTCAAGAAAGATGGTCAGCGCCAGCCTTTTGATGGCGCCAAGCTGCTTTCGGGCATTTTCCAGGCGGTCCACCGCCGACCGGTGTCGGAAGCCGCGGTGTATGCCTTTGGTCGCGCGTTGGAATTCAAGCTCGGCGAATCGGCAGATCGCGAAGTGACGACCCGACAATTGGGCGACGCGGTGATGGACTTTTTGCGCAACAACGACCTGATCGCCTACGTGCGATTTGCGACGGTCTACAAAGATTTTGCCGACATTGAAGGGTTGCTGAGCGAAGTCAGCGAGCTAGCCGCAGGCGCCCGCGTCACGTTGCCCATTGACCACGTCGCCAGCGCCAACGCCGACGATGAAGCAGCCTGATCTGATCCCGATCGCGGGCGATGCCACAAGCGATGCCTGCTGGATGCAGCGGGCGATCGCGGCAGGTGCGCTGGGCGACGCCCGGGTCCGCCCCAATCCGCTGGTGGGATGCGTACTGGTCCAGGACGGCGTGCAAGTAGGCCTGGGCTGGCACGCGCAAGTGGGCGGTCCACATGCAGAAATCGTAGCGTTGGCCGATGCGGGTGACTGCGCGCGCGGCGCGACTGCCTATGTCACGCTTGAGCCATGCAACCACCACGGTCGGACAGGGCCTTGCACAGAGGCCCTGATCGCCGCCGGTGTAGCGCGCGTCGTCATTGGGTGTCGCGATCCGCATCACGCGGCGGCGGGTGGCCTGGCCAGGCTGGCAGAGGCGGGTGTCGCGGTCACGGCGGGCGTCGAAGAATTGGCGGCGGGCGCACTGGCCGAAGTGTTCTTGACCAACGTGGTCCAGCGCCGGCCGTTTGTGCAACTCAAGCTCGCGGCGACGCTGGACGGTCGAACGGCCGCTCGCGATGGCACCTCGCGCTGGGTCACCGGCGAAGGGGCGCGCGCGGCGGTCGCTCAATTGCGGGCCCAGGCTGACGCCGTGCTTATCGGCAGTGGCACTGCGCTGGCCGACGATCCGCGGCTCGACCTGCGCCACCTGAGCCACGACCTGCGCAGCCAAGCGGATGGCGCCGCTGGGCCAGTGCGGGTCGTGCTGGATCGGCGCGGGCGCTTCCACAGCGGCCTACAGCTGGCCCAGCCCGGCACGCAGCGCACCGTGGTGTACGCGGTGCCAGGCGCGTGGTCGGGCAAGGCCGAAGCGCTGACCCAAGCCGGCGTGGCGCTGTGCGAAATCCCCGACGGCGGCGACTGGCTCCAGCGCGTGCTGGCGGACCTGCTGGCGCACCACAGAATCTGCCACGTGCTGTGCGAAGGCGGGCCAACAGTGGCGGCAGCGCTGTTGCAAGCCTGTGCGGTCGATCGCATCGACCTGCTGTTGGCGCCCAAGCTGTTGGGCGCCGGCGCTCCGGTGATTGAGGACTTGGGCATCGGCACCATTGCCGCGGCCCAGGTCTGGCAGTGGTCCAGTGTGCAGATGGTTGGGTCCGACGTATGGCTGGTCGCCCGACCCGGCGCCCAGCCGCATCCCGTGGGGTAAGCAATGTTTACGGGCCTCATCGAAGCCGTGGGCGAAGTGACCCAGCGGCAACCGCAAGGCACCGGCGCGCGCGTGGTCGTCACGGTGTGCTGGCCCGATGGTGCGCCAACCGGCATCGGCGACTCGATCGCCGTCAACGGCTGCTGCCTGACCGTGGTCGCGATCGCGCCGCAAGACAACGGAGAGCGGCTCACTTTTGAGCTCTCGCACGAGACGCTGCGGTGCACCGCACTGGGCGACGCGCTGGTCGGTGCGCCGGTCAACTGCGAGCGCGCGGCCCGTCTGGGCGACCGGTTGGGCGGCCACCTGGTAACCGGCCACATCGACGGAGTCGGCACGGTGTGCGCCATCGACGACCGCGCGGGCGCCTGGGACGTGACCTACTCCGTACCAGACGACCTGGCGCCTGAGCTGGTGGTCAAAGGCAGCGTGGCCATCGACGGTGTCTCGCTCACCGTCAACGCGCTACCCGAAGGTCAGCTGCAAGTGACGCTGATTCCTCACACCGTGGCCCACACCCAGCTGTTGCACGGCGGTATCGGCAAGCGGATCCACCTCGAGACCGATCTGGTCGCCAAGCACGTCCGGCGGTTGGTCGAGCTCGGCTTGGGCGCTGCGAAAGGCCGGGCCTAGATTGACCCATCCGCCTCTCTCTGTTACATTTCTGCGGCTCTGGGCCCGACAGATCGCGGCGCAGCGCAAGTTTGTTTTGCAAAATCGCAGGCTTGGCCCGCGATTCGAGGATCACAATGATCGGAGGCGCCTTCGCCGCTAGTCTGTTCGGTGGCACCGCCAACTTGCTGGCCCAGACCGATCCGCTGCTCAGCGGCGGGGGCGCAAGCAGTGGCGGAGCCGGCATGGCCAGCGGCGGCGCAACTGCCGCAGCGACGGCCGCCAGCAGTGCCCCGCAAGGCGCCGGTCCCGGATGGATCTCGTGGGTCATGATGCTCGGCGTGTTTGGCGTGTTCTATTTTCTGGTGCTGCGGCCCCAGCAAAAGCGCGCGTCCAGCCACAAGCAGTTTCTCGAAGCCCTGCAGGTGGGCTCAAGCGTGGTGACCACCGGTGGCATCTACGGCAAGGTCGTCGGCATTGAAGACCAGATCGTGCGGGTCGAGGTCGCCGACCGCGTGCAAATGCGCGTCCACAAAAGCCACGTCGCGGGCACCGCTGCCAACGCCGCTGAAGCGTTGGCAGGCCAGCAGCGCTAGTTTCTCGTTTTGCCCGAATGGGCGCGGCTGCGATCAGCGGATCGCCGTCCGCACGCCGCCGTACGATCGGCCGCAGTTCTGGAGGAGTTCATGGAGTCCAAGCGCAACTGGAAGGCCTACTGGGTCTTTGGTTTGCTGATTGTTGCGGTGCTGCAGTTGCTGCCCACCTTCTTGCCGAATCTGCCGGCGTTTTACACCGACATTTTCGACAAGCAGTTGAGCTATGGTCTGGACCTCAAAGGTGGTCTGGAGCTGCGTTACACCGTCGACTTCAAGAAGGCCATCGGTGACAACACGTTCCGCTTGCGCGACTCGCTGCGCGACCGGTTGGGCGACGCGTATGCCAAGACGCAAAGCAAGGACTGGGGCACGCTGGGAGAAGCCGAGAAGAAGGCCATTGGCGATCGCTTCGTGGCGACGCGCAGCGCGTTCAACACGCTCAAGATGGACTTCAAGACCGCCAGCGACCGCGCGCTGCTGACCACCGAAGTGGTGGGCACGGTGGACAGCCGGTTCCAGATGCACAGTCAGGGCGAAAATGGCGTGCTGCTGGTGATGCCAGACAAGGCCGTGCAAACGCTTAAAGACGAAATTGTCGAGCAAACGCTTACAGTTATTCGCAAGCGCGTCGACGCGTTCGGCTTGGTCGAGCCCGATGTGCGCCGCTCAGGCGATGCCGATATCGACATCCAGCTGCCCGGTCTGTCGGGTCGCCAGATGCGCATGGTCCGCGAGCGGATCGGTCAGGCCGCGCAGCTGACGTTTCGACCGGTCAAGGGCGACGCCAAAGTCTTCGACGACAAGGGCGACGCCGTGACCGAGTTCAAGGGCAAGCCCGAGAATCAGGCGCCGACGCTGGCGCTGGTCCCGGAAAGCAATGGGGCGTACGTACGCGCCGACAAGAAGAGCGAGCTCATCAAGTTCGTCAAGACGGTCTCCGTGCCCGAAGACGTGCTGATCGGCTACGAAAATGTCGAAGAGCGCGATCCGCTGACCGCCAAGGTCAAGACCAGCTTTTGGCGGACCTACAACCTGGAAGCCAAGACCACGCTCACCGGCGACAACTTGACCCACAGCAACGTCGGCTACGAGTCGCAGGGCCGCAGCGACCCCGTGGTGTTCTTGGAGTTCGACTCGCGGGGCGCCAAGATTTTCGCCGACATGACCGAAAAGAACGTCAAGAACCAAGTGGCAATCTTGCTCGACGACGACGTCAATTCGGCGCCGGTCATCAACGAGAAGATCCCCAACGGCCGAGCGCGCATCACGCTAGGTCGCGGCGGCTCGCCGCAGTTGATGATGGAAGAGGCCAAGTCGCTGGTCACCGTGCTCAACAACGGCGCTTACAAGGCGCCGGTCATCAAGGTCCACGACATCGAAGTCGGACCCTCGCTGGGTGCAGACGCGGTGCAAGGCGGCCTGATCTCGATGGCGGTCGGCGTGCTTTTGGTCGTGATCTTCATGGTGGTCTACTACCGCCAAGGTGGCATGATCGCCGACATCGCCCTGGTGCTCAACTTGACCCTGCAAATGGCCTGCTTGGTCTGGTTCAACGCCGCGCTGACCTTGCCAGGCATGGCCGGACTGACGCTGACGACTGCCATGGCCGTCGATGCCAATATCCTGATCTTCGAACGCATCCGCGAAGAACTGCGCGCCGGACGCACCGTGCGCAATGCGCTTGACCTCGGCTACGGCCGGGCATTTTGGACCATCTTCGACTCGCACATCACCGCCGCCATGGCCGGTGCCGTGCTGATGGTCTACTCATCGGGCCCGATCTACGGCTTTGCGGTCACGCTGCTGGTCGGCATCGGCACCTCGATGTTTACGTCGATCGTGGCGACACGGCTGGTCTATGACTACCTGATCGAGAAAGGCAAGCTGACCGAGCTTTCGGTTTAGCTTCAAGGGAGAACTCGCCATGTCTACAGAGCACAAGCATTTTTCGCTGTTCGACCCCAATGCCAACTACGACTTCGTAGGCCGCCGCCAGTTGTACTACGCGCTGACGGGCATCGGCATCCTGGCGTCGATCATCGCGTTGGCGACCCTGGGCTTCAACAAGGGCATCGACTTCAAGGGCGGCACCAAGCTGATCCTGGCGTTCGATGACAAAGCGCCGCTCGACCGCACCCAGCTGCACCAGGCGGTGACCGGTGTGCTGCAGCAGGCGACCGGCAAGACCGATGTCGGCCAGGTCGAAGTTCAAGACTTCTCGACCGGTGGCACTTCTGGCGGCAAAAAGCACTTCTCGGTCGTGACCGAGCTGACGTCGGTGGTCACGCAGGAACGGCGCGATGTGCTGACCGCCAAGCTCAAAGCCACGTTCCCCAAGAACGAAGCCATCGAGTGGGCGGTCGAAGGCGAGGACCGCGTGTCGCTGTCGCTGTCCGATCCGGTCAAGGTTCTGCCGACCTACGACGGCTTGCGCGAAGTGTTCAAAGAGGCAGGTTTTGCCAAGGTCGGCACCGGCTCTGATGCGGAGAGCCAACTGGACGTCAACCTGTTTCGCTCGCTGCAGATGATGCAGACCGAGAACAAGAAAGAGGCCGACATCAGCGGTGAAGAGCAGAAGTTGCGCGATCAGAAGCAAAAAGATCTGGGCGAGCGCTCTGACAGCCGGTTTACGGTGGTGGTCGAAGAGTTCAAGGCCAAGCTCGAGGATGGCATCGCCACCAAGTACGGCAAGACGTTTCTGGGCGTCGAATCGTCTACCGCCATTGCCCCGTCGGTCGCCGACGACTTGATGAGCCAAGGCTTGGTCGCCATCTTGTACGCCATTGTCGGAATTGTGCTGTACATCGTGCTGCGCTTCGACATTCGCTATGCGCCGGGCGCGCTTATCGCTCTGATCCACGACGTGGTGCTGGTGGTGGGCGCGTTCTCGGTGGCCCAAGTCAAGTTCTCGATGCCGGTCATCGCGGCGGTGCTCACGGTCGCCGGTTACTCGATTACCGACACCATCGTGGTCTTTGACCGAATCCGCGAGATGCAGGATCGCCACCCAGGGGCACCGATCGACGTCATCGTCAATTCGGCGATCAACACCACCATGAGCCGCACCGTCTTGACATCGCTGACGACGTTTATGACATCTGCCTCGATTTTCCTGTTCGGCGGCGGCCTGATCCGCGACTTTGCCTTCGCCATGTGCATTGGCGTGGTGGTCGGCACCTTCTCGTCGATCTTTGTGGCCAGCCCGGTGTTCATCTGGCTGCACGAGCGCCTCGAAGCGCGCAAGGCCGCGATGGCCAAGGCCGCGGGCCGGGCGCTGATCCAGATCGCGCCCGCCCAGGGCTAGCCCCCCGCCGCCATGTCGGTCCCCTACATCCAGCCGACGCCCGATCCCGTGGCGGTCCGCGCGTTGACCGACGCCGGCATCGCGCCGCTGGTCGCCCACTTGCTGGTGCTGCGCGGTGCCGACACGGTGACCGCGGCAGAGGCCTTTTTGCGCCCGGCACTGCGCGACCTGCCCGACCCGCACCTGATGGCCGATTGCGAGAAGGCCGCCGCGCTGCTGTGCGACGCCATTGTCGCGCGCAAGCAGATTTGCGTGTATGGCGACTATGACGTCGATGGCATCTCGGCGGCCGCGCTGCTGCACGACGTGCTGGTCATGGCCGGGGCCCGACCCAAGGTCTTTCTGCCCGACCGCTTGCGCGATGGCTACGGCCTGCACCTGGGCCGCCTGACCGAGCTGGCGCAGGCCGGCGCCCAAGTGTTCGTGTCGGCCGACTGCGGCACATCTTCTCACAAAGAAATCGTGGCGATGCGGGCCTTGGGCTGCCAATTCGTGGTCTGCGATCACCATGCGCTGCTGCCGACGCTGCCCGATGCCGATGCGGTGCTCAACCCGCGTCGCCTGGACTGTCAGTACCCCGACAAGAACTTGTGCGCGGTCGGAGTCGCGCTGGTGCTGGCGCAGGCGCTCAAGCGCGTGTGTGTGGCGCGCAGCTTGTGCACGCCCCAAGCTTTTGACCTGCGCGACGTCATGGAGTTGGCCGCGCTGGGCACCATCGGCGACGTGGTCGAGCTGCGCCACGTCAACCGTACGCTGGCCCTGCACGGCCTGCGGGCCCTTGGGCAGTCCAAGCGACCGGGCGTGGCAGCGATGGCCCAAACGCTGACCTCGAGCAAGCTCGCGGCCTCGCGCGTCGGCTTCGCGCTGGGGCCCAAGATCAATGCAGCAGGCCGCATCGCCGAGCCCCGCACTGCCTTTGAAGTGCTGACCACGCGCGACGCGGCCCGGGGCCACGATCTGGCGGTGCAGCTCGACGTCGCCAATGTCCGGCGCAAGGTCATGACCAAGCAAATGGTGGCCGAAGGCTTGGCGCTGGCAGAAGAGCAGCCGCGCGACGGCGCGCTGGTGGTGGCGCAGCGCGGCTGGCATCCGGGCGTAGTCGGGCTGGTGGCAATGCGCCTGTCGGAGCGCTTTGAGATGCCAACTTTTGCCTTGGCGATCGACGCCGATGGCCTGACTCGCGGCTCGGGTCGCTCGGTGCCCGGTTTCGATCTGGTAGCGGCCCTGCACGCCTGCGCCGCCGACCTGCTCGACCGCTTTGGCGGCCATGCCTACGCCGCCGGGGTCACGCTGCAGGCCGAGCGCATCCCGGCGTTTGCCCAGCGCCTCAGTGCCTACGTCCAGCAGACCTTGGGCCGCGTGCGTACGCCCAGAGAGCTGCGCGTCGATGCGGAGATTGGCGCAGCCGAGGCCAACTTGGACCTGCTCGACCTGCTCGAGCAACTGGAGCCCTACGGCAAGGGCAATGCCGCACCGCACTTCCTGATGCGTGGCGTACAGTTGCAGAAGTTTTCCCTGATGGGTGACAGCGGCTTTGCGTCTGGCTTCTGGCACGAGCCGGGCCCGCAAGCGGCCTACGCCCGATCCAGCGTGCGCGGGTTTGGGCCGATCCACGCGTGGGGCGATGCGCGCAACGACGGCCACTACGACGTGGTGCTCAAGCTCGAGCGCGACGCGTACAACAACAAGCAGTACGCCCAAGCCCGCGTCGAGCTGGTCTTGCCGGCCTCGGCCGCGCGCTGAGCGCGAGTTTGCCACAGGCCGCGCCTGCGCTATCCTGCGGGCCATGCGCGGCTACCCGGCCCGCCGCAGGTGCGTCATTTCTCAAGCGATAGGCGAGAGCGCCCAGACCATTGTCGCCGTGCACCAGCTGGCCAAGACCTTCCGCGTCGGCTTTTGGGCCCGACCAGTAGCGGCGCTGCGGCAGGTCACATTTGAGATGCGCCGCGGCGAGTCGCTGGGCTATCTGGGCCCCAACGGCAGCGGCAAGACGACGTCGATCAAGTGCATGCTAGGGCTGATCGCACCCAGCGCTGGCCAAGTCGCGCTTTTTGGCCGGCCACCCAGTGATCCGCTGGCGCGGGCCCGTGTCGGCTT
The DNA here is from genome assembly GCA_947499075.1 of Myxococcales bacterium. Classification (GTDB taxonomy): domain Bacteria; phylum Myxococcota_A; class UBA9042; order UBA9042; family UBA9042; genus SXRM01. Next base: position 6,025 of record CANMNA010000040.1, on the reverse strand, counting down.
TTTGGCTGAGTCGCCGTACTTTTATGACTACCTGACGCCCAACGAAGTGCTGGACTACGTGGCCAAGCTGTACGGCATCGATGGTCCGACCCGGCGCAAGCGCAGCCGCGCGTTGCTGGGTCAAGTTGGGCTGGATCACGCCGCGCACCGACCGTTGCGTGGGTTTTCCAAGGGCATGCTGCAACGAGTCGGCATTGCCCAGAGCCTGATCGCCGATCCGGAGTTGCTGGTGTGGGACGAGCCGCTGTCGGGCTTGGACCCGGTCGGACGCAATGAAGTGCGCGAGTTGATGGGCGAGCTGCGCCGCCAAGGCAAGAGCCTGTTCTTCAGCTCGCACGTGCTCAGTGACATTGAGTCGCTGTGCGACGCCGTGTGCATCCTCGATCAGGGCGTGGCGGTGGCCCAAGGCAAGCTGACCGACCTCTTGCGCGCCGACGCCTTGGAATCGGTCGCGCATCTGGGGTTACCCGACGACGGTGGCGCCGCGTTGCTGGCCCTGCAAGCGGTGCCGCTGAGCCATTGGGAGCCGCTGGCCGATGGCCAGCGGGTGGTGCTGCCGACCGCGCAAGTGGCCGAATTGTGCCGGGTCGCCGTGCAAGCCGGGGCGACGCTGCGCGAGCTCAACCCGCGCCGCGACTCGCTGGAGCAGCTGTTCTTGCGCAAGGCCGTCACGCGGCGGCAAGACAGCGTAGGGAGCCCGGCGTGAGCGCACCGCACACCACTGCCTCAGGGGTCGTCCTGCGCACTTCGGGCCCGCTCGCCGCGCTGCTGCGCATGAGCGCGGTGGCCAGCAATACCGTGCGCGAGGCAGGCCGGGCCAAGCTTTTTTACGGCCTGCTGGGCGCCGCCATCCTGCTGCTGGCGTTTTCGATCGTGCTGTCAGATTTGGCGCTAGTCGACCAAAAAGCGCGGCTGGTGCAGTCGTTTGGCTTGGCGGTCATTCCGTTGGTGTGTGTGGCGACGGCGACGCTGATGGGCGGGTTGCTGCTGCACCAGGAGCTCGACAGAAAGACACTCTACGCGATTTTGCCCAAGCCGATCGCGCGCAGTGAGTTCCTGATCGGCAAGTTTGTGGGCATGGCGGCGTTGCTGGGCATTGAACTCGGCGTGCTGGTGCTGTGCTGGTGGGGCGTACTGCATCTGCGCGGCGGCACGCTGACGGGGGCCTTGGTGCGGGCGTTCGGGCTGGCGTATGTCGAACTGCTGGTGGTGACGGCGGTGGCGCTGGTGTTTTCGGCGCTGTCACGACCGGTGCTGGCGGGGGTGCTGACGCTGGGCGTGGTGGTGGTCGGCCGGACCAACTACGTGCTGGCCGACCTGCTGGCGGCGACCAAGGGCGTGTTCGTCGAGGTGCCGGCGATGCGCAGCTTGGGCAAGCTGCTGGTGGCGGTGGTGCCCGATTTGTCGACGTTTGCGGTCGCCGATCCGGTGCTGCAAGGCTGGGTTGTGCCGTGGGCGTACTGCGTCAGCGCCGCCCTGTACGGGGCAGCGTGGGTGGCGGCCTGCGTGGTTGCGGCAGCGCTGCTGTTCGAACGCCGCGACTTCACATGACAAAGCTGTGGACACGCGGGTGGCCGGCGCTGGCGGCGCTGTGCGTCGTGCTGGCGTCATTGGGCGTGCGTGCGACCGTCGAGCAGCGGGAGGCCTACGCGCGGGCGGTGGCCTATGAGCACCAGGGCGACCTGTGGCGCGCGGTCGACGAGTACCGCTGGGCCATCCGGTGGTACACGCCGTGGGGCCCCGATTTGGACGACGCCGCGCAGGCACTGGTCGAGATCGGCCAACGCCACGCCCAGCAAGACCCGGAATTGGCGGTGCAGGCGTTGGACAACCTGCGCTCCGGTTTGATCGCCGGCCGGTCGCTATGGCAACCGCGGGCCGACCTGGTTGCTCAGTGCACAGCGCAGCTGCCTGCGCTGCTGGTCCGCGTGGCCGATCGCCGCGGTGATCCGCGGGCTGTCGGTCCAGCCAAGGCCAAGCTACTGGCGCAGTTTGAAGCCGCCTACGCGCGACCCGTTGGGGTGGGCCCGCTGACTTCCGCCGCAGTTGCACTGGGGTTTGTAGTGTGGCTGGGCGGTATTGTGCTGGCAGTTCGCCGCGGCGTCGCTGGCGACGGTCGGTGGCAACCGGCGGGGTGGCGCTATCTGGGCGTGGCGGTGCTGGGCTTTGCAGTGTGGGCCGCGGCGATGGCGATGGGCTGACCGTGGGCGCGGCCGACACCTCGATCACACCTGCGCCATGCTGCTGCCAAGGCAGGGACCGATGACCAGCCACGCCCGGCAGCAGTCGTACCGAGGCGCCCAAGGGTGGATCGAGCCCGTGCTGTGGGGTCGCGAACGCGCGCTAGCGCTGGTGCTGCGATTTGTGACGGGACCCGTGCCCGCGGGCCCGCTGTGGGTGTGTGGTCCGCCCGGTATGGGCAAGCGGGCGGTGGTGGCCCACGCTTTGGGGCTGTGCAGCGGCCGCCAGCCTTCGGATCCGGCGTGCGCTACTGGATCGCCGACCCATTTGGTCCGGCCCGATGGGTTGCTGTGGCTGGACTTGTCGCCCAATCGGCGCAGCGGCGAGCTGCGCCGCGCCTGGCGAGGCCTGGCGGGTCCGACCGCGGAGGCCTGCAGCGGCGAGGCGGCCAGTACCCAGTTGCAGCGCACGTTGCCCAGCCTGGATCTGCTGGTGGTCGGTTGCTGGCCAGATGCGGCCGCGGCGACGGCCGATCCGCTGCTGCAGCTGGACGGCCGGTGCCGGGTCATCGCGGTGTGCTCTGAGGTGCCGCCGCCAGGCTGGCGCGGCCAAGTGCTTATGGTAGCTGCCTTTGATGCCCTGCCGCCGCCCACGCTGTGGTGGCGCACGGTGCCGGCCCCGCCCATGGACTGGCCGCGGCTGGTCCAGGCCGTGGCCGCAGAGCCGTGGGCGGTGGCGTTGTTGGCCGCCCAGCTGCGCAACCTGCAAGAACAGGAGGGCGACGCGGGCGTGGCAGGCCTGGCCAATCGCCTGCTTCGGGCGGGCCACGCTGGGGGCGCGGTGCTGTTGCGCACGGCATGGCGGCGCTGTAGCGAGGGCGCGCAGGCCACCTTGCACGGGCTGGTGGCGCTGGGCGGATGTGACGCGGGCGGATGGCTGGCCGATGTCCTGGTCAGCGCCGACGCCAACCAGGCTCTGCCGGAGCTCAGCGCGGCGGGGCTAGTGCAAGTGCGCCATTTTTTAGACGCGCCGTTTACCGTTGCGCCAGTAGAGGCTTTTGTGCGGGGCCACGCCGCCCACGCCGACTGGACGGCCGCTGTGTCGCGGCGCGCCGCTGAGCAACTGTGCGCGTGGGCTGAGCGTCCGTACGACGCCAGCCAGCGCGACCGTTTGGCACCGCTGCTGCCGCTGGCGCTGGCCGACCTGCAGCAGCGTGGGGCGGACGACGCGTTGGCGGTGGTGCTGGTCGACATGGGTCCGCGTTTGGCGGCAGCGGGGCTAGGCGACGCCGTGGCCCACGCTGCCGAACAGGCACTTGCCCAAGCCCAGCCAGCCAGCCCGCTGGTGGCCGCGGCGTACTGGAGCCTGGCGCGGCTCGCCGAAGAGCCCGAGGTCGCCGCAGCGTGGTATGCCGCAGCCAAGCCACCGCTACCGGCCGCCAGCGGGGCTACCGGCCGACCGCGGCGTTTTTGCAAATCGCGCTTTGCCGACCTGACCGCCAGTGGCGCCCCAGATCTCGACAGTTGGATGCGCGACGACAACGCCGCGCCACCGCCGCGATCGGCCCCAGACAGCGATGCGGCGCTGCTGACAGCGTGGTCGGCCTATTTTCCAGCGTGGACTGCGCAAGAGCGGCGGGCCGCTTGGACTGTGGAGTCAGCGACGGTTGACCCACATGCAGACCGCGGGTGGGCAGTGGCGCAGACTGCTGCTGCAGTCTTGGCGACGTTGCCGCGCAAAGACGATCAAGGTCGCTACCACCGGCTGCTAGGACAAGTCGCGGCCAAGGCCAACCAGTGGCCGCAGGCAGCAATCCAGCATGGCCAAGCGGCGCTGGCGTTTCGCGCGGTCGATCTGTGGGCGCACCAAGCTGAGGCGCTGACGGCCCAAGCCGGTGCGCTGGCGGCCGCTGGCAACCCAGACCATGTCGGCGTACGCGCCGAGGCTGCAGCAGTAGCCCAGCGACTGGCCACCGTCGGCGACCCGCTGGCGCTACGCGATCGGGTCCGCGACGCGCTGCACGCCAGCAACCAGTGCGCAGACCAAGGGAATACCGACCATGCCCGAGAGCACTTGCACGCCGCGGTGGCGCTGTGCCGGCAACTGGGGCTGGGTGACGGCGAGCCACCGCTGGCACAGGCGCTGCACCGCATTGCCGAGCTGGCTGACGCCTAAGCTGCGCTCAATTTGCACCCAGCCGCACACTGCGCGCACACTGCCGCCTCTGCCCGGTCGCTGAGGAACACCGATGCCCTTTGACCTCGCCCGCTCGATCGCGACGCTGCGCACCCGCCATGCCGACCCGTTTGCTTACCGATTTGCGTTGCTCGACTTGTTGTTTGCGGTCGGCTGTGGTGCCCGCGAGCAAGCGGTTGCGCTGCAGTGGGGCGATGCGCTGTGCCTGCGCACGGCCGGGCCTCCGGCACCGACCGGCGGGCCGCCGCGGGTCTTTGTGGCCATCGATTTGGAGTTGCCCGGTGCCCACAGCGCCGATCCGGCGGGGCGCTGGCCGCAAGCCCTAGCGGGGCTGGGCGGGCATGCAGCGACCACGGCGTGGCTGCTGGCCCTGCACGCGCTGCTGCACACAGCCAACCAGCGACCGTGGGAGCTGGTGCTGGTGCGCGGCCCTGCCGCGGGCACCGCCGACTTGCTGGACGGGCTATTTGCCGAGTTTGCGGGTGCCGACGTCACGGTGTTGGCACCTGCGGGCACGCAGCCGGCAGCGGATCACGACTGGGTCCGGATGGAACTGGCCCGGCCGCGCAACATCTGGCGCTTTCCCACTTGCGATCACACCACGACCTTGCAGGGCCGCGCAGCTTTTGGTCAGGCTTGGCCCGCGCTACGCCACGTCATTACCGCGCTCGGCCCGGCGGCAGCGTGGACGCTGCACGACCTGCGGATCGCGGCGGGCGATCAGGCGGCGTTCTCGGCGACGCTGCGGTCGTCGGTGCCAGCGGGGCCCAGCCCCGAGGTGGCGGTCCAGCCGATCGACGGTGACGCCCGCTTGCTGTTTCCCGTCAACGATGCGCTGTCAGCGTTTGCGGGCCTAAGCGATCGGTTGCCCGCAGCGCTGGCAGAAGCGTTAGGCCGACCGGCGGCGGCGCACACGCTGCCCGATGGGTTATGCCTTCAGGCGCTCGCGGTGCGCTTGGCCGAGGATGTCGTGCTACCTGAGCGGGCTGGCACCATGACCTGCAGTTGGGCGGTAGAGCCGGTGGTGCGGCCGTGGCGCGGGGCGTCGCAGGCGCTGGCGATGGATCCAACCGAAGCAGGCGGGGCAATTGCCGCAGGCGTGGCCGAGGCTGCCACGGTGTGGTACCTGCCGGACTTCAGCGACGCCAATGACGTAGCCAGTGTCACGCGGGCGCTGACGACCGCGTTGGCCTAGGCAACCGCCATGAGCACCAAGACCCGCTGTCCGCGCTGTCTGGACCGCTTCGCCGCCGATCAGGTCTGGTGCCCCCGCGACGACACCAAGCTGGTGCGCGATCTGAGCGACAAGGTGCTGACCGGCAGCGCGCTGGGCCGCTGGTATACCTTGGGCGTACCGATCGGCCGCGGCGCATTCGGCGCGGTGTTCCGGGCCAAGTCCAATGTCCCGGCGACAGCAGGTGAAACATGCGCGATTAAGGAACTGTCCAAGTATAACTTGGACAGTTCCAGCTTGCTAGGTGGGTCGCGAGCGCGCGGCGTGACAGCCGACTCGCCGCTCCTTGCCGCACCAAAGTGATCGAGTTGTTCCTTGACCGTTCCTTAGGTAGCCCTTGCTGAGCTCGCATTCCCATGCGAGGCGCTCCTGAGTCAAGCCAACCTCCTCACGAAGCTGACGAATTCGTGCACC